>DASTNM010000158.1:0-5958 GCA_035762745.1 Candidatus Polarisedimenticolia bacterium | reverse complement strand
CAGCGCGGCGCGGAGGCGCCCCAGCCGCAGAGCGGTCCGGCGGGCGACCTGCGGGGCGATGGGATCCCGCATCCCGTGTCCGGCGGACGGCGGCGCGGGAGCCCTTCTGATCGATGCCGCGTCGGTTCGGATGATCGGCCTCCTGGTGACGGACCATTTTCGTCGAAAAGCGGGGTGACGCGCCGCCATCCACAGACTAGAATAGCCGGCGTGTTTTCAGCCTGCCGATCGCTCTGCAGACCGCGCCGCCTGGTCCCGGCCGCCGGTCTGATCGCCGTCCTTCTGGGAGCCGTCCCCGGCGTCTTCGCACAGGGGTTCGGAGGCACCGTCTCCGACATCCTGGTGCGCGGAGACAGCCTGCTGGCCCAGGGGAAGGCCAACGAGGCGATCGTCCAGTTCCAGGAGGCCCGCACGCTCTGCCCCACCCCGGGAGAGATGGTGCAGGCGTACCAGGGGGAGGCGCGGGCCCGGGTCTCCCTCGGGGAGCTGCTGCCGGCGGCGGGGCTTCTCGAGGAGGCGGCGGCGAAATATCCCGAGGATCCGCGGGTCGCCGACCTGCTGTCTACGGCCGGGAACGCCTGCCAGCGGGCGGGCGAGCCGGATCGGGCGATCGACCTGATGCGCCGCGCCCTCGAGAAAAACCCGACGCCGGACGTGCAAGTGTCGCTGAAGTTCCACCTGGCGCAGGCACTGCGGCTGAAGGGGAAGCCGCAGGAGGTCGTCGATCTTCTGAAGGACTTCGAGACCACCTTCCCGGACAATCCTCTCATCGCCAACGTCCTCTACACCCGCGCCATCGCCTTCCACGATCTCGGCCGGCTCGATCAGGCGGAGCTGGGCTACCGCGAGATCCTCAAGAACCACGGCCGGGATCGCAATGCGGTGGGGGCCTACCTCGAGTCGCACTTCGAGCTGGCGGGAGTGCTGGGGGCCAGCGGCCGGCGCGCCGAGGCGGTCGAGCTGTACCGCAAGTACGTGGCGCTCAATCCCTCCTCGCCGTTCGCGGCGGCGGCGCTGGAGCGGGCCGGAGACCTGATGCTGCTCCGATCGCCGCGGACCAGCGCCGAACTTTACGGTCTGTCGCGGGTCAAGGCGACGGCCAACAGGACGCCGGAGCAGCCCGACATGAAGTCGAGCCGCTGGCTGCCGGCGAAGCGGGTGGTGGCCGACGCGTTGTCGCGGGTCTGGGTCGTGGGGATCCTGGCGCTGGCCTTCCTGGGAGTCGTGGCCCTGGCGGCGCGCCGGCTCCTGCGCCGTCTGAGGAAACAGCCGGCGGTCGCGAGTCTCTGAGGGTGAAGGTGGCCGGCCGCGCCCGCCGGTCGGGATGATGGGGAGTCGGTTCAGTCGGCGTCGAACGGGCGGGGCGGGGGCTCGTCGTTCTCGGCCGCTTTCTTGCGGGCCTCCTGGAACTTCTTCTCGAGAATCTCCTCGCGGTGGCGGCTCTCCTCCATGGCGCGGGCGAGCTTCTCCTCGGCCTCTTTCTTCTGGGCCTTGACCTGGCCGAGGGCCTCGTCGAGCGACTGGTGCTCGCGGTGCCTCTTGCGCTCCTCGCGCAGGATCGCCCCGGTCGCCGGGTCGACGACCAGGAGGGTGTCGCAGCATGGGCAGGTGACTTTCAGGCTTTTGGGCACCGGTTCCCCCCGGGGGCAGGCCGTATTGTCCGCCCTCGCGTCCCCGGGGGTCAAGCGCGCAGGGCGGCAGAAGGTGAAGGTCGAGCATGGACAAAGCGCCCAAGAGCGCCTACGAGATCGCCCTCGAGAAGCTGAACCGGCGCGATCGCGAGCGGGGCGAGGCGGCCCCCGTCGCGCTGACGGAGGGGCAGAAACAGGCGATCGCCGAGATCCGCAAGGTCTACGAGGCGCGCCTGGCCGAGCAGGAGCTGCGTTTCCGGTCCGACCGGCCGAAGCTGCTCGCGGATCCCGAGGGCCAGCCGAAGTTGGAGAAGCTCGAGCAGGAGTACGCCGCCGAGCGCCGCCGGCTCGAAGAGCAGCGTGACGCGAAGATCATGGAGATACGGCAAGCCGGAGCCGTGGCGCCGAAGGGCGGCGCCCGCAAGGGCGGAACCGACAGGGCGCCGCGCCCGCGCAAGGGGCGATGAGGTGACAGGACGTCTCGAGGCTAGCGGACCGCCTGCAGGATCCCGGCGAGCTCCACTTCGGGTCCCGGGCCCGGGGCCGCTCCGAGACGGGTGATCTCCCGGCCGTCGATCTTCACGATGATCGTCGGGATTCCGGTCAGACCTTTTTCCTTCCACGGGCCGTCAGTGGTCGTGAACCCGCGCGGCACCCCCACCAGATTCAGCCGGATCTTCGGGTTCTTGGCGTCCTGGATGACGCGCAGGAACTTCGGCATGAACTCCTTGCAGTGGGGACACCAGGTGGCGAAGTACGCCTCCAGCTCGACCGGCTTCGGGTATTTGCCGATCGCCGCCACGGAGGCGGCATCGGGCGTGTAGGCTTTCATCCCGGCGCGGTACTCGGGGCGGTCGGCGATCAGGTAATCGATCGTCACCTGGCCGACGATCGGGGGGCGGCTGGTCACCGGCAGGATCCGCACCTTGCGACTCTCCGCCTGGAACTCGATGACCGGCCCATCGACCGAGAAGGCGTAGGAGGCGGCGTCCGCCGGCGGGGAGTCGTTCACCTCGAGCCCGTCGGGAAGCGCCGTCACCAGGGTGCGCGGCACGGAGACGATCTTGCGCAGGGACAGGTCCATCAGCAGGCCGCTGCGGCACTTCGGGATGTCGATGTAGAACTTGCCGCGGCTGTCGGACTGGTAGAAACGGGCGTCGCCCGGGTAGGCGCCGTCCACCTCGACGCAGAAGTCGAAATTCTCACGGCAGCGCAGCGCCTCGGCCAGGGCCGGGAGTGAAGCCAGGAGGAACACGGTCGCCAGGGCGATCAGCAGGCGCAGTCTCATGATGCCCCGGATGATATCAGGTCCGAAGGCGCCGGGGGAGTGCCGTCGTAAACGGACACCACCCGTCCCTCCTCCAGAAGGAAGAAGCGCGGCAGCCTGCGGTAGAGCCGCTTGATGACGGCCCGATCGAGGCCGTGGATGTCGAAGGCCGGCACGGCCGCCCAGAGGAAGGCCCCTCTCTCTTCATCGGTCGAAGCGGTGAAGGCGACGATGGCCGGCGTCCCGGGGAGATCGGCGATCTCCTTGAGCCGCGCGGCGACGTCGACGGCCCCCGGGTCGGCCAGGTCGAGAAGCGCCACCAGGTGCCGCCCCTGATCGAGCCCCGGCACCTTGCCGGCGAGGCCGAGGTCGGCGAGGGTGCGCCCCTCACCGAGACGCGTGACGTAGCGATCGATCGGCAGGCGAGGGGAGGCGAAGGTGAAGGCGAGCGCCAGCGCCGCGCCGCAGGCGACCACGACCACGGCCCCTCTCTCCGGCCTCGCCGCACGTCCTCGCAGACCCCAGAGGACGAGCGCCGCGAGAGCGAGAAAGACGAGATCCTCGCCGATCACCTGCGCCGGAGTCCTCTCGACGTACCCCCCGAAGCAGCCGCAGGACTCCGTCCGCCCCGTCGAGAGGCCGTAGGTCTCGACGCCGATGAAGCCGACGAGCAGCACGGCGGCCACGAGCGCGGCCCCCCGCGGCCGCAGCCCGGCGAGCAGAGCCACCCCCAGGGTCGTCTCGAAGGCGATCAGGAGCGGGGCGGCGAGCGCCGAAGGACCGGCGCCGAGGATGCCGTACCCCGCCATCTGGCGCGCGAACTCGGCCGGGTCGACCGCCTTCAAGACCCCGGAGGCGAGGAAGATCAGCCCCAACACGCAGCGCGCCAGGTGGCCGGACACGGCCGGCAGCCAGGGGGCCGGGGGGCCGGCGGAGGAAGCGGGGCGGGAATCAGCGTTCGGCTCACCCATCGCTCTTCTTCACCCCGCTGCGGTAGAAGCGGATCTGCACCCTCTCCAAGGTGGCAAGCCCTTCCTGGATCTCCGCATCGATGATCGGCAGGAAGCCTTCGATCTTCTCCTTCGTATCGACGATCTCGATGACGATCGGCTGGTCGGCCGACAACCTCAGGATTTTCGTCGTATGCAGGCGGCTGTGGGCCCCGAACCCCTCGATGCCTCGCAGCACGGTCGATCCGGCGAGGCCGTGCTCGCGCGCCTGGCGGACGATCCATTCGTAAAGCGGGGTGCCGTCGTGCTTGTCACTCTCGCCGATGAAGATCCGCAGCAGGTGCCCTTCCTCGGGCAGAACCATGCGAGCCTCCTCAGATCATCCTGGAAGCAACGTTGCCGGCCCAGACGCCGCCGAGGCCGAGCGTGACCTGCAGGATCGTGTTGGCGAACGCCGGCCCGACCTCTCCGTCGCGCAGCAGTTGGAGCGTCTCGTATCCGAACGTCGAGAAGGTCGTGTAGCCGCCGAGGAGGCCGATCAAAAGGAAGACCCGCGCCTCCGCCGACAGGGCGCCGCGCTCGTCGGCCAGGCCCCCGAGGAAGCCGATCGCCAGGCAGCCGGTGGTGTTGATCACCAGCGTCTCGTACGGGAACGAGGGCCACGGCAGGGCCCGGTTGAGCCAGCCGCCGAGAAGATACCGCCCGGTGGCGCCGAGGAAGCCGCCGATCCCGACCAGCAGAGTCTTGAGCATGTCGTGTCAGGCGCCGTAGTCGATGAACCCCGGGTTCAGGATGGAATCCGGATCGAAGGTCTTCTTCAGGCGGCAGACCTCGTCCCAGCGGTCGCCGAAGTGCTGCTTCCAGCGCTTCCGGTCGAACTCGATGAAGCCGGAGAGGTACCGCTTGCCGCCGGCCGCGATGCTCAGCTCGGAAAGCTGGTTGAGCCGCGCCTTCGCCTGAGGCAGCAGGTCGGGCGGCACGGCCGGCAGGACGCCGAACCCGACCACCATCGGCGCAGGCGGGGTGACGAACATCGGCACTTTCGAAACGGTGCCGCGGCAGGGCCAGATCAGGACGTGGCCGCCGACGAGGGTGGTGGGCGGCAGGTTCGCCAGCACCTGGGCGATGAACGGCTCCGCCGGGGCCCAGGGCAGGACCGTCTCGGTCCAGAGATGCGGCAGGGACCAGAAGCCGCCCCTCTTCCAGAGCGTGAAGAGCGGCTCGAGCCGGGAGGCGAACTGCAGCAGGTCCTGGTCCTCCACATGCAGCCGGCGGTAGGGTGACAGGCCGGCCAGGAGCGCCGCGTCGTCGGGTGGGGAGCCCGCCTCGAACTCCACCGTGGCATGCAGCGGGAAGAACCAGGCGGCGAACGCCTCCTTGATCGAGCCGATCCAGCGGAAGCCCTGCGGGCAGGGAGCGGCCCACGATTCGAGATAGTCGAAGCGATCGGTCTCGATCGCCTGGCGCGAGTCGCGCAGGAGCGCGCCGGGATCGTCGTAGAGCAGGAAGTAGGTGCGCACCCGCGGCCGGCAGCGGCGCAGCTTCAGGCGCAGTCGCGTGATCACGCCGAACTGCCCGAGCCCGGCCCGCAGCGCGTTCCAGGCGCCGGGGTTGACCGTCTCGGAGCAGACGATGGTGTCGCCGCCGCCGGTCACCGCCTCGATCTCGAGGAGGTTGTCGGCCTGTGTCCCGTGGCGGAACGAGGCGACGCCGGTCCCGCCGACCGACACGGTGCCGCCGATCGTGACGCCGAGATTGTTGGTCAGGACGGGGGGGACGAGTCCGGCGGGAATGGTGCGGCGCACCAGGCTCTCCCACTTCAGGCCCGCCTGGCAGTCGGCGTGCAGCGCCGTGTCGTCGATCGACAGCACCTGGTCGAGCGCCCCCATCTCGAGGAGGATGCCGCCGTCGGTCAGACACTGGCCGCTCTGGCTGTGTCCTTCACCCCAGGTCGCGATCGGCAGCGAGCGCCCGCGGGCATAGCGCACCACCGCCGCCACGTCGGCCGTGGAGGCCGGCCGGACGACGACCGCCGGCGAGCGCTTCACGGTCCGCCCGAAATCGGTGCTGCGGAGATCGCGGGCGGCCGGGTCGTCGAGCACTGCGCCCC
>DASTNM010000157.1:0-13510 GCA_035762745.1 Candidatus Polarisedimenticolia bacterium | reverse complement strand
ACGGAGAGGGAGCTGCTCGACCGGGCCCAGGTCTATGTCCGGATCTGCGGCAGCCTGATGGATCGCAAGGTCGCCCAACCGCGCCGGCCAGAGGACGCCTTCTACTTCGGCGTCATCAAGGCCAACGAAGGGGACTATGAGGAGGCGCTCAAGCACCTGGAGAAAGCGCTGCAGGTCTCCCCCAAGGACGAGAAGATCCACTATGTCCTGGCCTCCACCCTGGCGCTCCGCGGAGAGCGGCAGGAGGCGCTCAAGCACCTGAAGGATGCGATCGATCTGAACGCGACGAACCGCATTTACGCGGGTAACGACCCCGATTTCGAGCCGCTGCGGGAGGACGAAGAATTCCAGAATCTGGTCCACCCGGAGGAAGCGTAGGTCCCGGGGACCGGTCACGACTTTGAACAAGCGCAGCAGGCGGTCGGGCGGGAAAGGCGGACGGTCGGTCAGAAAGGCGCACCGTCGTCGCCCTCCCTCGCGGAGGGCTTCGGCGAGGACCGCGAGTCGACGCCATGTCACGCCCCGCCGCGCCGCGAGAGCGGGGGCGGCCCACGCCAGAGCGTCGGAGCGGCCGGCGCCGACCCGGGCGACCTCCACATCTCCGCAGGCTCAACCGAACCCCGGCAAGATCCGGGATGCCGCCGTGTCCCGCCTCTCCCGCTCACCGGGCGCACCGCCTCGTTCCTCCGCGGTCGGCAACTCTCAGGGCGGTAACGGGCCGATCCTCGCGACGCCCGGAGTGGCGCGTTCGGCGCCGGCGCCCCCGCAGGCCGCGGCGCCTGCGGCACGACCGACCGGCCTCCCGAAGACCCAGACCCCCTATCCCCTGCGGCCGGTGGCCCAAACCGTGACGGCGAACGCGACGACGACCTCCGAGGGGGGGCGGCGCCTGGGGCTGGCCACCAGGAAACGCGACCTGTGCACACTGATCCTGGCCGCAGGCCAGGGGAAGCGGATGGTCTCCCGTGCCTCGAAGCTGGTTCACGACGTGGCGGGCCGGCCGATGGTGCGGCACGTCGTGGAGGCGGCGAAGGCCGCGGGGATGTCCCGTTGCGTCGTCGTGGTCGGCAATCAGGCCGATGAGGTGCGCGGCGCCGTGGGCGACGGCGACAAGCGGATTGCGTTCGCCTACCAGAAGGACCAGCTCGGGACCGGCCACGCGGTCCTGTCGGCCGAGCGCCAGATCGCGGGGCACCGGGGGGACATCCTGATTCTCAACGGCGACCTGCCGGCGTTGCGCGCCGAAACGCTGCGCCGCTTCGTCGAGTTCCACCGCGCCGCGGGGGCACCGCTGAGCCTGCTGACCACCGTCGTCCTCGAGCCCCGCGGCTATGGACGGGTGATCCGCAATTACAGCGGCGACGTGTCGCGTATCGTCGAGGAGAGCGATGCCTCGCCCGAGGAGCGGGCGACGCAGGAGATCAATTGCGGCATTTACTGCGTCGACGCCGATCACCTCTGCCGCCCCCTCAAGCGCGCCACGTCGAACAACGCCCAGGGGGAGATCTACCTCACCGACCTGGTCGAGATCCTGCGGCGGGACGGGCGCAAGGTCGCCGCCTACCGCCACCCCGAGCCGAGTGAGGTGCTGGGCGTCAATGATCGTCGTGACCTGGCGGCCGCCGCCCGGGCCCTCTACCAGCGCAAGGCCGAGGCGATGATGGCGGACGGCGTCACCATCCAGGATCCGCCGACCACCTATATCGACGCCGACGTGACGATCGGCCCCGACAGCTACCTCGAGCCGGGGGTGATGCTCCTCGGGCGCACCGAGATCGGCCGCGAGGTACGCGTCGGCGCAGGGTCCAGGGTCGCCGACTCGAAGGTCGGCGACGGGACCGCCATCCTCCCGTACTGCGTGATCACCTCATCGCGCATCGGGCGCGCCTGCCGCATCGGCCCGTTCGCCCACCTGCGCCCCGAAACCGTCCTGGACGAAGACGTGCGACTCGGCAACTTCGTCGAGACCAAGAAGGCGAAGCTCGGGCGCGGCAGCAAGGCCAATCACCTCGCCTACCTCGGGGACACGGACGTGGGTCGGGAGGCCAACATCGGCGCCGGGACGATCACCTGCAATTTCGACGGCGCGACCAAGCACCGCACGGTGATCGAGGACGAAGTCTTCATCGGCAGCGATACCCAGCTGGTGGCCCCGGTGCGGGTCCGCAAAGGCGCGTTCGTCGGCGCCGGGTCGACCATCACCAAGGACGTCCCGGCCTACGCACTCGCCATCTCGCGCGGCCGCCAGGTCGTCAAGGAAGATTGGGCCAGGCGTTTCGGCCCCCAAGCGCGGCAGAAGGGCGATCCCGGCCCCGGAACGGGAAACCCCCGGAAGAAATAGTCGCCGGTCGGCGCTGACGCGCGCTGCGACGACGTTGGCAGAGCCCGGCGTCCCGGTCTATATTGGAAACCGCCATGTGTGGAATCGTCGGCTACATCGGGCACCGGAAGGTCAGCAACGTCCTGATCGACGGCCTGCGCCGGCTCGAGTACCGCGGCTACGACTCCGCCGGCATCGCGGTCATCAACGGCAGCCGCATCGAGATCGTGCGCAGCGCCGGCAAGCTGCGCGAGCTCGAGGAGAGCCTCCGCCTCACCAACCCGGAGGGAACATTCGGGATCGGTCACACACGCTGGGCGACCCACGGCCGGCCCACCGAGGAGAACGCCCATCCCCACCGCGACTGCACCGGATCGGTCGTCGTCGTCCACAACGGCATCATCGAGAACTACAAGGACCTCAAGCGCGAGCTGACCGCCTCCGGCCACCAGTTCAGGACGGAGACCGACACCGAGGTCATCGCCCATCTCATCGAAGAGGCGCGCAAGGCCGGCGGCGTATCGCTCGAGGATGCTGTCGCGCGGGCGGTGCCGCGCCTGCAGGGCAGCTACGCGTTCGCGGTGGTGTCGATACAAGATCCAGACAAGATCGTGGCGGCTCGCAACGGCCCGCCGCTCGTCATAGGACTCGGCAAGGACGAATACTTCGTCGCTTCTGACATCCCCGCCATCCTGCACCACACGCGCGATGTCTTCTTCCTGGACGATCGCGAGATGGCCGTCGTGACCGCCCGCGGGGTCGTGATCACCGACCACGACCGCCGCACGGTGAAGAAACAGGTGCAGCGCATCACCTGGGACCCGATCATGGCCGAGAAGGCCGGGTTCAAGCACTTCATGCTGAAAGAGATCTACGAGCAGCCGCGGGCCATCCGCGACACCCTCCTGGGGCGTGTGTCGCAGGACAGCGGGGCGATCTTCCTGGACGAGATGGAGATCAGCGAGCGGGAATTCCGCGACTGTCGCAAGCTCCACCTGGTGGCCTGCGGCACCTCGTGGCACGCCGCCTTGATCGGCAAGTTCCTGATCGAGCGTCTGGCGCGGCTGCCGGTCGAGGTCGACATCGCCTCCGAGTTCCGTTACCGGAATCCGATCCTCGAGAAGGACCACCTGGTCATGGTGATCACGCAGTCGGGCGAGACCGCGGACACTCTGGCGGCGCAGCGCGAGGCGCGTCGCCGCGGCATCAAGACGCTCGCCATCTGCAACGTGGTCGGATCGATGGTGACGCGCGAGGCGCAGGGGATCATCTACACTCACGCCGGCCCCGAGATCGGTGTGGCGTCGACCAAGGCGTTCAGCGCCCAGATCGCCGCGCTGCACCTCTTTGCGCTGCATCTGGGTCTGCTGCGCGGCGCGCTCACGCCGGAGGAGTCGAAGGAGCACATCAAGAACCTGCTGCACATCCCGACGCAGATCGAGCGGGTGCTGGCCAAGGACCCGCAGATCGAGGAGATCGCGAAGGACTTCTTCCGGGCGCCCGATTTCCTCTACCTCGGGCGCGGTATCAACTATCCGATCGCCCTCGAGGGGGCGCTGAAGCTGAAGGAGATCTCCTACATCCACGCCGAGGGATACCCGGCGGGTGAGATGAAGCACGGGCCGATCGCGCTCATCGATCGCAACATGCCGGTCCTCGCCCTGGTCTTCGGCGACAACCTGCATGACAAGATGATGGCGAACATCGAAGAGGCCCAGGCCCGCGAGGGGGCGATCATCATGATCACCTACGAGGGAAACGAGGAGGCGGGCCGGCGCTTCAAGCACACCCTCGGCGTCCCGCGCACTTCGGACCTGCTGACGCCGATCCTGGCCGTCGTCCCGCTGCAACTCCTCGCCTACCACATCGCCCTGCGCCGGGGCTGCGACGTCGATCAGCCGCGCAACCTGGCCAAGTCGGTCACCGTCGAGTAGGACCGCCGTCGAGAGCGCACCGGCACGCCATCCCCCGGCGCGAGTCGCGCAGCGGTCGGCCCCGCCCGCCGGGCCGATGCAGGCGCGTCCCTGTGAGATAATCGCGCGCATGGATTCGCTGCTCGAGCCGCTCAACCCTCCGCAGCGCGAGGCGGTGCTGCAGACCGAAGGGCCGCTGCTGGTCGTGGCCGGCGCGGGGTCGGGCAAGACGCGTGTCATCGTGCACCGGCTGGCCCACATCCTGGCCCGGGGTCTGGCGCCGCCGCAGGAGGTGTTGGCGGTCACCTTCACCAACAAGGCGGCGGGCGAGATGAAGGAACGGGTCGACCGGCTGGTCGGGGCCGACCATGGCGGCGCCCAGGTCTCCACCTTCCACTCCTGGTGCCTGCGGCTGCTGCGGCGGCATGCCGGTCGGATCGGCTACGGCAGCGGCTTCCTGGTCTACGACGACAGCGACCAGACGGCGCTGCTCAAGGAGTGCCTCGCCGATCTCCAGATCGACGACCGGGCCTTCCCGCCGCGCCTCTTCCGGCACCGCATCAGCGACGCCAAGAACCGCGGGCTCGCGCCGGAGGACCTGGCGCGGGCGCGCGAGAGCTTCCAGGACGAGATGACCGCGAAGGTCTTCGCGTCGTACCAGGAGGCGCTGCGCCGGAGCAACGCCATGGATTTCGACGATCTGATCGGCCAGGCGCTGAGGCTCCTGGGTTCCGAGACCGACCTGGCCCGCGATGTCGCGTCCCGCGTGCGCTACCTGATGGTGGACGAGTACCAGGACACGAATCCCCCGCAGTACCGTCTGATCCGGGAGCTGGGGAAGGTCCACGGCAACGTGTGCGCCGTGGGCGACCCCGACCAGTCGATCTACCGTTTCCGTTTCGCCGATATCCGCAACATCCTGTCGTTCGAGGAGGACTTCCCCGGCACGCGCACCATCAAGCTGGAGCAGAACTACCGCTCGACCGGCAGCATCCTGGAGGCGGCGACCGCCGTCGTGCGCCACAACCGCAGCCGGATCGACAAGACCCTGTGGTGCGACGCGCCACGCGGCGAGCCGATCGAGATCCTGACCGCCTCCGACGAGCGGCACGAGGCGGAGCGCGTCGTGCAGCGAATCCGCGACCAGACCCGCCAGGGCGTGGGGCTCGAGGAGGTGGCGATCCTGTATCGCACCAACGCCCAGTCGCGCTCCTTCGAGGAGGCGCTGACCCGGGCCGCCATGCCGTACATCGTGGTGGGGGGAACGCGCTTCTACGACCGCCGCGAGATCAAGGACGTGATCGCCTATGTGCGTCTGCTCCTGAACCCGCGCGACGACGTCAGCCTGCGCCGCATCGTCAACGTGCCGCCCCGCGACATCGGTCGCGCCACCCTCGACACGCTGCTCGATCTGGCCCGCCGCGACGCCTCCTCGCTCGAAGAGGCGATCCGCAAGACGGTCGATCTCGCCCTGGTGCCGGGGCGCGCCGGAAAGGCGCTGCGGGGCTTCCTCGACCTGCTGGCCGACCTGAGACGCGCGGCGGGCGACGTCACGCCGAGCCGCCTCCTCAAAGCGATCATCGACCGCACCGGTTTCCAGTCGTATCTTCAGGCAGGCGCGGAAGGAGACGCCGCCGCGCGCCTGGAGAACCTCGAGCAGCTGGTGAGCGCGATCGCGGACTACGACGGCATGGAGGGCGGCCTGCAGGCGTTCCTGGACCGCACGGCACTGCTGTCGGAGACCGAGAACCAGCAGGGGACCTCGGGAGCCCGGCTGATGACCTTGCACTCGGCCAAGGGGTTGGAGTTCCCGGTGGTCTTCATCGTCGGACTCGAGGAGGACCTCTTCCCGCACTCCCGCTCGGCCGAGGAGCACGACGACATCGAGGAGGAGCGCCGGCTGCTCTATGTCGGGATGACACGCGCGCGCCGCCGCCTCATCCTGTCGCGCGCCCTGACGCGGCGGCTGTTCGGCGAGCCAAGGCCGGTCGAGCCGTCCCGCTTCCTGCAGGAAATCCCCGCCGCGCTGGTGCGGGAGCCGGTCGCCGACAATGCCTACGCCGGCCGCCTGCTGGCCGTGGCCGCGCGTCTGGCGGGGCGCGCCGGGAGCGAGGGACCGCGCCGCGGCGCGCGCGATTCCTACGACGAGACACAGGTCGCCTTCGACCCGGACGACTCGGGCCGCGGGCTGCCGGCTCCCTACTCTCTCGGCTGCAAGGTCCACCATCCGGAGTACGGTGTCGGCACGGTGATCGGTGTCGAGGGGAGCGGTGAGAAGCTCAAGCTGACGGTGTCGTTCTCGATTCACGGGTCGAAGAAGTTCCTGCCCCGCTTCGCCCGCCTGGAAAGGATCTGAGCCGATGTCAGGGCGCGTCCCCGGTCTCCTCCTGCTGGGCCTGCTGGCCGGGGCGGCCGCCCTGGCGGCTCCCCCGCCACCCGGCGAGAGATCGACACGCGACCTCCTGCAGTCGGGGGTCGCCGCGCTGGACGACTCGAACTTCCCGCGCGCCGCGGCCCGCTTCCGCGAGGCGTTGGCGATCGACCCGCGCCTGGCCCAGGCGCACTTCGGCCTGGCCCTCGCCGCCCTGGGAGAGCATGACCGCAAGGGGACCGAGAAGGCGCTGCGACGCTGCCAGGATCTCCTCGGCCCCATCCCGGAGGTGCGCTATGCCCTCGGGGTGGCGCGCTTTTCCTGGAGCGACACGCGCGGCGCGGAGGAGGAGCTGAAAGCGGCGGCCGCCGGTGACCGCTTCTTCGTCGAGGCGCGGGTCGCCCTCGGCATCACGGCCGCCGTGCGCGCCGACCTGGAGGGGGC
Source organism: Candidatus Polarisedimenticolia bacterium (assembly GCA_035762745.1). GTDB lineage: Bacteria > Acidobacteriota > Polarisedimenticolia > Gp22-AA2 > Gp22-AA2 > DASTNM01. The sequence goes on along the minus strand of DASTNM010000157.1, from coordinate 6,462 downwards.
CGCGGCGGCCTTGCGCGAGGCGTTGCGGCTGGACGGCGCGGACGCGCCCGCCCGTTACCAGCTGGGTGCCGTCCTGGCGCGCGCCGGCGACCTCGACGGAGGCCTCCAGGAGATCGCCGGGGCGCTGAGGCTGAGCCCCGACCTGCTCGACGCCCGGCCCGAGGATCCGGTCGGCCTCGCCACCCGATCGGTGCGCAGCGGCGCCCCGGAAAGCCGCAGTCTCGAGATGCCCCTGCCCGTGATCCGCCCCTCCGTCGCCTGGCCGCGGCGGCGACCCGGCCCGGGGGCGACCGGCACCGTGCCCGAGGTCCCGGAGTGGTACCTCTACTACGAGATGGCGCTCACTCTCGCAGACGCCTCCAAGTGGCGCGGCGCGGCCGACATGCTGGAGCGCGCGCTGGCCCTGAAGGACCGCTCCGAGATCCAGGCGATCGTGGCCGACCGCCTGGTCGACTACTCGCCCCACCTGCGACTGGCCGAGGCCTACCATCGATTGGGGAATTTCCGCGAGGCCTTCCTGCATCTCGGCATCGCCAAGAGCGAGGGGAACACGCGGCCGGAGGCGCTCCGGGCCCTCGAGATCCTGATCCAGAAGGATCGCCAGCGCCCGACGATCGTTCTGGATCCGCTCCCGGATCGCACCAGCGACGAGACGGTGACGGTGCGCGGCCTCGTTCTCTCCGAGGAGCCGGTGACACGGGTTGACGTGGGCGGGCGGGAGGCGCTGCTGCGGCCCCCCACCAACGCCGAGCTGACCGCCCTGCTGCCGGAAGGGAGCCCGCCGGTGCCACGCGAGGCGACCCAGAACGTCCATTTCGAGGTGCCGGGCTACCGCCTGGCCGGGCTCGGGGCGAATCCGATCCGGATCCGTCCTGTGTTCAAGGACCCCGCCCGTGATGGAGATCTCCTCGAGGTCATGGTGGTCCGCCTGCCGCGCCCGGTGAAGGGCGGCCCCCCGCGGGACGCCGAAGAGTCGAAGACGCCATGAACGCGGCTCGCCCTCCAGGCGCCCCGACCTTCCGTTCCGCCCTCCTCACGGGAGGCGAGGGAGGCGGCGCGCTCGGCCGGCGGCCGATCGGGCGCACCCTGACTCTGTCGATCCTCCTGCACGTCGGAGCGGGCGTGACGCTCGTCGTCCTGTCGCTCCTGACGATCGATCCGATCCAGGTGCCGCCGATCGTCATCCGCTTCCTGATCGCAGCCCCGCCGCCGCCGCGCGTGGCGCCGCTGCGCGAGAGGCAGGATCTCAAGCGACCGGAACCCCCCCCGCCGGAGCATCGACGTCCGGAGAGCCTCGCCTCGATCCCGGCGCTGCGCCTGCCGCCCCCTCCCCCGGCGCCGCCCCGGCGCCCCGATCCGCCGCCGCTCAAGACGGAGCCGGTCGACCTGTCGATCCACTCCGCCGAGGCTCCCCCCGAGCCGGTGATCCGCGACCAGGCGCCGCCGGGCCCGCGTGCCGGCCGGGAGGTCTCGATCGACGCCGTGCGAGCCGAGGCCTCGCGGCCCTCCGGCAGCGGCCCGGAGCCGGAGCTCTCCTTCCTCGTCCCGGGGCGGGCCAGGGCGCACGACCGCGTGGAGGGGCTCGCGGGGCGCGGCGACGGCCTTCCCCCTCTTCCGGGACCCGACCCCCTCGCGTCCTCCGGCTACGCGGCCGCGGGAAGCGGCGCCGCTCGGGCCGGCGGCCAGGATCCGGACTCCGAGAGCGGCCCGGCCACGGGAGGGATCGCCTCCTTCCTGGGCCGCAAGTACGGTGTCGTCCTGATCGAGGCGGCCCGACTGGGGAAGCGAACGAGCGACGGATCGCGTTACAGCCTCATCGTCCCGCTGCTGAGCGAAGCCTATCGACAAATTCGCGTGCGCGGCGCCTGGCGGGCCCCGGCGCGCGGTGAAGAGCTCGACAGCGCCCGGATCTCGGCCGCCGAGGTGGCGATCCGTTATGCCGACGGGACACTGCACGTCATCGTCCCGACCGGCGACGGCCTGGTCGCCCTGTACGTCGGCGCCGGCCGCGGCGGGCGCACCGATCGCAGCAAAGTTCAGGAGGCGGAGCGGGCGCTCGCCGCCCTGCGTCGCCTGGCTCAGGAGCGAGGTTGAGCGGAGGATGTCGATGATGCAGACCAGGCGGCGCGGCAGGGGGCGCTCGAGCGGCGCGTGGGCCCTCCTCCTGCTCGGCGGGCTCGCGCTGATCGCCGCGGACCGCGCGGACACTCCGAAGCCCCCGAAGAAGACCGCGACCGCCAAGGACAACAGGCAGCCCGCCGACGAGGAGAGCGCCGATCTCGCCTCGCTCCGGAACGATACCCTCGCCGCCTACAACGATCAGAACTACGCCCGGGCGGCGGCCACCGCCGCGCGCTATCTCGACCTGGCGCGCTCCGGCCAGCGGACCGGCCGCGAATACGCCGCCGTTTCCTTCATCCTCGGGCACTCGCGGTACGAGCTGCACCGCAAGAGCGGTGGGCGCTACGAGGGGGATTACCGCGCCGAGATCATCGTCCCTCTCGAGGACAGCCTGAGGGTCCTGCAGGACGACCCCGCCTTCAAGAACATGCTGCTGGGAAACGCCTACCACGAGATCTGGACGAGCGGCGGGCGGCGCGATCCCGATGACGAGGAGCGGGCCCACTGGCACCTGCTCAAGTCGATCGTGGTGCGGGAGAGCGAGGTGCGCGATCAACCGCGGGACGGGCCGCAGTACGACCTCTTCGCCCGGCACCTGCTGGTCTATCTCGATCGCTGCCTCGACCTGGCCCGCGACTCCGCCAACCCCGGGGTCTACGTGGACCGCATCCGCTCGGCCGCGCCGTGGGGCTTCGCCACGGCCTACGATGCCCGCTTCTGGCAGATCTACGACCTGACCTACTTCGATGGCGGCAACATGAAGGCGGCGGCGATCTGGCAGCGTGGCCTCGACGCCATGCAGGACCCCAAGGCCGACGTCGACGAAGTCCTGGCGATCTTCGGCCAGGCCGCCGACCGGACCCGGGGTGACCACGAGCGGGCCGAGATCTATCGCCAGATGGCCGACTTCGTCTCGACCCTCGATACGCCGGAGCGTCGGGCGCAGACGGCCGACTTCGCCCGCAAGGCCTACACCCTGAATCCCGCCAACGCCGAGATCCGCCGTCAGTTCGGATCGGCGCTGCACCTCCTGTCCTACGGAGCCTACGCGTCCGGCCGCTTCGAGGAGGCCCTGCGTCAGGCGCAGGAGGCGACCACCTTCGAGTGGGAGGGGATGGAGGCGGGCTTCTTCGATCTGTCCCGGGCCGCCGCCGAGATGGGGCGCGAGAGCGAGGCGCTCACGCACGGCGAACGAGCCTATCGCATGGCCAAGAGCCGGGTGCACGGCCCGGCGCTGCAGCCGTACGCGCAGAACTACGTCAACGTCCTGCGCCAGTTCGGGCAGGACGGCCCGGCGACCCGGATCCAGCGCGAGGAAGCCTCCCTGGGGGTGAGATGATTCGATCCCGCCGCGCCTTCCGTTCCGGCGCGCTCGCGCTCCTGGCCGCGCTCGCCGCGCTCCCCGCGCCTCGGGAGGCGGGAGCGGCGGAGACCGCCGCCGAGGTCCTGCACTCGGCGTCCCTCTACGCCGACCTGGTGCGCCACGCCCTGCCGATCCTCGAGCGCGACCCGGACGCGGCGGCTCTCTGGGCGATCCTGTACGACGCACGGCGGGCGGTGGCCGAGATCGATCGACTGTCGGCGAGCGCCTCGATCTTCGAGGCCTCGGCCCACGACCGGCAGGCGCTCCAGGAGCTGGCGGCCCAGGCCCACCTGCGGCTGGCGCTGTTCGAGACGCACGGCCTGGAGTTCGAGCGGGCGCGCCAGGAGATCGCCCGGGCCCGCGCCATTTCCGACGTCGTCGAGCGCCCGGAGTTCCGCATCGAATGGATCGCGCTCGCCCGCGGCGCGCCGGGTCGGGCGATCGAGACCCGGTTCCAGCGTCTGACGCTGCCGGAGTTCGAGGTGGGGCTCGGATCGATCTGGTCGCTGGCGCGGGCGGTCCCCTTCGAGTTCAGCGGCTTTCGTGGAGACGAGCTGCTGGCCGTCGATCTCGAGCGATCGCCTCGGGCCGCCCCCGAGAGCCTCGAGGAGCGCCTGCTGGCGCGCGGCGCGGCCCAGCTGCGCGAGGCGCTCGAGCAGGGGGTCCGAAAGCTCACGGTCCTCCTGCCGCCCGGCGTCTATCGGCTGCGCGGGCATCGCGGCAGCGACCTCGACCGGGGCTTCGTCGTTCCGGAAGTCGCGGAGGCCGACGTCGTGGTCGTCGACCGGGCACGCTTCGCGCTCCGGGTGGAGCCCCGGCCGGGCCCGCACGGCCCCTGGTTCTTCCTCAACGGGATCCGGGTCGACGACCTCACGACGATGCCGTACGGTGTCTACCGGGTCAAGGCGGACGAGGGGCATTTCAAGCTCGCCCCGGAGACCGTGCGCTTCATCATGGGCGAGGGAATGTCCGACAAGACCCGCACCGCCTGGACGATCTACGTCCCCGCGGCCGGCTCGACCACCTTCGAGGTCGAGCGGGTCCCCCCGGGGGAGAGGATCCTCCGCAAGTAGGGCCGCTTCCCGCCATTCGCAGCCGCCGGGTGGCCGGCGGACGATTTCCGTGGCACACTCGACGTCCGGGTTCCCGCCGACTCGCAGGAGTCTCCCGTGAAGATCGGTACGCGGCTGATCCTCTCGCTCGCTCTGCCACTCGTGGCCATCGTCGTGCTTTTCGGATATCTGAACGAGCGCCACAGCCGCGCGCTGCTGCACGAGGAGCTGGCGCGCGCCGGCCGCTCGATCGCCAGGGTCGCCCAGATCGCCATGGAGGACTACCTGCGCGACCGCCAGATCGACGACGCCCGCGAGCTGGTCGACCGGATCACGGGTTACGAGCGCGTCTTGGGGTTCCGCCTCCTCGATCGCGACGGCAACCTGATCTATCAGTCGGCCGAGCTGCGCGGGACCGCCCCGTTCCAGCCCGGGGACGTGGGCCGTGTCCTGCGCGAGCGGGCGCCGGTCGAGATGCACCGGGTGGTGGGGCACGAGCCGGTGGTCGCCTTCATGCTGCCGCTCTTCAACTCGCAGAAGGAGCCGCTGGGCGTGGTCCAGGTCCTGGAGCTCGAATCGTTCATCGAGGAGGCGGCCCGCACCTCGCGCAACTCGACCGCCGCCCTGACGGCGGTGATGATCCTCGCCACGGGGGTGGTGATCTTCGTCGTCAGCCGGCACAGCGTCGGCCGGCCGATCGAGGAGCTGGTGACGAGCCTGCGCGAAGTCGGATCGGGGGACCCGATCTCCAGGGTGCCGGTGCGCCGCCGGGACGAGTTCGGGCGACTGGCGCAGGAGTTCAACAGCATGTGCGAGCGGTTGGCCGAGGCGCAACGCTCGCTCCTGGCGGAGCAGGAGGAGCGCCGGAGCGCCGAGGCCCGACTGCGCAATGCCGAGCGGCTCGCCAGCCTCGGCCGGCTGGCCGCCGGTCTGGCGCACGAGATCGGCACCCCCCTCAATGTCATCGGCGGCCGGGCCGAGACGCTGCTGCGTCGGCTCACCGGCTCCGAGGTGGCCGAGAAGAACCTGCGCATCATCACGGCCCAGATCGAGCGGATCGCCCGGATCGTCCGCGGCATGCTCGATTTCGCCCGGGCGCGCGAGCCACGCCTCTCCCCCACCGAGGTCCGGCCGGTGATCGACAAGGTCCTGGAGTTCCTGGAGCCGCGCTTCGAGGGCGGCGGCGTGCGTGTCCGACCCGACCTGCCGGACGGGCTGCCGCCCGTCGTCGCCGACGCCGATCAGCTCCACCAGGTCTTCCTCAATCTCACGACCAACGCGATCGATGCGATGCCCGGAGGGGGCACCCTGTCGGTGAGCGCCCGACAGGTGCGCCGGCTGCACTCCGAGCGCGCCGGCCCCGAGCGCGCCTTCCTGGCGGTGGCCTTCGAGGACACGGGCGGTGGCATCGCGCCGGAGCACCTCGGTCGCGTCTTCGATCCTTTCTTCACGACCAAGGACGTCGGCAAGGGAACCGGCCTGGGGCTGTCGGTCTCCTACGGCATCGTGCGGGAGCACGGCGGATGGATCGACGTCGAGAGCGAAGCCGGCCGCGGCTCGCGCGTCAGCGTCTACCTGCCGCTGGAGGAGGGGCCGCCGCCCGGGCGGGACCCGGCCGCGGCCTTCGCATGACGACCGCGCGGGCCACGCTGCTGGTCGTCGAGGACGATGCCGAGATGCGCTCCTTCCTGCACGATGAGCTGCGGGAAGCCGGGTACGACGTCCTGGCGACCGCCGCAGGCGATGAGGCGCTCGATCGGCTGGCGCACGTCACAGTCGACGTCGTGGTCACCGATCTGATGATGCCCGGCATGAAGGGGAGCGACCTGCTGCGCCAGGTGCGGGCCCGCGACCCGGAGATCCCGGTGGTCCTCATCACCGCGTTCGGCAGCATCGACTCCGCCGTGGAGGCGATGAAGGCCGGGG
>DASTNM010000156.1:0-4684 GCA_035762745.1 Candidatus Polarisedimenticolia bacterium | reverse complement strand
CCCTCCTGGAGCGTCTCGACCGGATGATGCTGCTCCTGACCGCGGTCATCCTGCTGCTGTCGGGGCTCTGCCTCGTCACCACGCTGATGTCGATGGTGGTCGAGCGCACCGGCGAGATCGGCCTGGCCCGGTCGCTGGGCGCCGGGGACGGGGAGCTCCTCAGGATGTTCCTGGGCGAGGTCGGCCTGCTGGCCCTCGGCGGATCGGTCCTCGGCCTCGGCCTCGGGGCGGTGGCGGCGCGCCTCATCGGCGCGCGTCTCTTCGGGGCGGCGATCGAGGCGCGGGCCGGCGTCGTGCCGGCGGTGATCGGCGTGTCGCTGGCGCTCTGTTTTCTGGCGGTCGTCGTGCCCCTGCGTCGCGCGCTGGCGATCCAGCCGGCCGCCGCGCTGCGGGGCGATTGATGGAACGGGGCAAGGGCGCGGGGGAGCCGATGTCGTTCATCCAGTTCGAGAACGTGACGCGGCGCTACAACCAGGAGGTGACGGCGCTCGACCGCGTCAGCCTCGAGATCCGGTCGGGGGAGTGGGTGGCGGTGATGGGTCCCTCCGGATCGGGCAAGACGACTCTCCTGAACCTGCTCGGCGGCCTCGACATGCCGGATACGGGTCGGGTCCGGGTCGACGGGCTCGACCTGACGGCGCTGTCGCGGCCCGATCTGATCCGCTACCGCCGCGAGCGCGTCGGCCTCGTCTTCCAGCAGTTCCACCTGATCCCGTATCTCAGCGCGGTGGAGAACGTCATGCTGGCGCAGTACCTGCACAGCCTCGCCGACGAAGAGGAGGCGGCGCGGGCCCTCGAGGAGGTCGGGCTCGGCCACCGCCTCCGCCACCTGCCGTCGGCCCTCTCCGGCGGCGAGAAGCAGCGCGTCTGCATCGCCCGCGCTCTCATCAACCGCCCGCGCCTCATCCTGGCCGACGAGCCGACCGGGTCGCTCGACGAGGAGAACGAGCGCGCCGTCATGGACCTCTTCCAGACGATGCACGACCGCGGCCAGACGATCGTCATGGTGACCCACGACCTGAGCGTCGGCCGCCGCGCCGACCGCCAGGTGCAGCTGGAGCACGGACGCGTCGCCGGCGAGTTCCTGACCCAGGCCCAGGACGAGGAGGCGATCGACGAGGTCCTGGAGTACCTGTGGCTCCGGAGCGAGGGGGACCTGGCGGCGCACGACACCTGCGCCGTCGGCGCGCGGCTGGCCACCCCGCAGCTCTTCGGGCGGATGCGGGCCCGCGGCATCCTGGCGCCCGGCGCCGAGGTCGCCTTCAGCGAGTCGGGGCGGCGGCGCGCCGAGAGCCTGATCCGCCGCCACCGTCTCGCCGAGACCCTCTTCTCGGAGACCTTCCAGATGCACGCCGCGGTCGTCGAGGAGGAGGCCTGCTACTTCGAGCACATCCTCTCGCCGGTCATGACCGACTCGATCTGCAGCTTCCTCGGCCACCCGCCCGCCTGCCCGCACGGCAAGGCGATCCCGCGCGGCGCCTGCTGCGCCGTCCCGCCCTCTCAGTCGTGATCGTGGCGGTGGTGCAGGTCGGAGACGTGCGGGTGGTCGTGGGTGAGCGGCTCGTGCCGGTGTGAGTGGGCGTGCGGCTCGACGCCGGTGTCGTGCGGCGCCCTGTGCTCGTGCCGGTGGTGCTCGTCGTGCACGTGGGCGTGGTCGTGCTCCATCTCCTCGTGGACGTGGACGTGCGCGTGGCGCTCTCCAAGAAGCAGCGCCACCCCGACCGCCATCAGCATCATCGCGAGGAGATCGGGGCGGTGCAGCCGCTCTCCGAGGATCGGGATCGCCGCCAGCGCTCCGAGGAGCGGTGCGGTGGCGAAGTACGACGCGACCCGGGCCGCCCCCAGGAGCCGCAGCGCGCGCATCCAGAAGACGGCGCTGACGCCGTAGCTGACGCAGCCGATGGCCAGCGCCAGCCCCAACATGGGCGGACCGGGGAGCCGCTGGCCGGCGGCGAAGGAGAAGAGCAGCATGAGGAGACCCCCGCCGATCGCCTTGAACCGGATGACCGCGACCGGGTCGCGCAGCGACAGCTTCTGGCTCAGGTTGCTGTCGACGGCCCAGGCGAGGCTCGACGCCGCGACCGCGGCGGCGCCGATCCAGTCGGTGCGCATCTCGCCCGGCTGGTAGCCGACGATCGCGGCCCCGACGACGATCAGCACGGCGGCCCCCACCTCGCGCCAGCCGAGGTGCTCGCGGAAGAGAGCCACGGCGATCAGGATCGTGAACGGCGCCTCGAGGGCGAGCAGGAGCGATCCGGTCACCGCCGAGACCCGATCCAGCCCGAACATCAGCAGGCAGGGGGCGAGGATGCCGCCGGTGAGCAGGGCGAGCGCTCCGACCCCGACGTCGGAGCGGCCGAGCGGCGCCTCGTGCCGGTGGCCGGCGCCGGCCGGTCGCGGCTGCAGGAGCGGGCGCAGGACCAGGAGCCCAAGCCCTGATCCTATGTAGAGAAGCGCCGCGACCATGATCGGCCCCGAGTGGGCCAGGAGCATCTTCCCCAGCGGCGCTCCGACGCCCCACAGCACCGCCGCGAGCAGGGCGAACAGCGCCCCCGGCGCCACCTTCCGGTCTCTCAGCATGAGACGTCCACTCCTCTCCGCGGCGGAAGATATCACGGTGGTAGACTCGCCGTGATGGACTCCGCTCGCCTCGTCGATCTGTTCCGCCGCTGGGGCCACCTGCAGGCCGACCTCGATCCGCTGGGGCGGCTGCAGCCGCGGCGCCATCCCGATCTGGAGGCGGCGATCACGGCGGGCGGGGTCGATCCCGGCGAAGTCTCGCGGCTGCGGAGGGCCTACTGCGGGCCGCTCGGCGTCGAGTTCATGCAGATCCCCGACCCGGAGCGCTGTCGCTTCATCGCCGAACGGCTGGAGGCGGGCGCGGCGGCCGGGCCCCTCCCCGCGCCGGAGAGACGGCGGCTCCTGGCGCGCCTGGCGGCCACGGAGATCTTCGAGCGCTTCCTGCACCAGCGCTTCATCGGCACCAAGCGCTACTCGCTCGAAGGGGCGGCGGCCCTGATCCCGCTCCTCGACGCCGTCCTCGAGGCGGCGGCGGAGAAGGGGGTCGAGATCGTCCTGATCGGCATGCCGCACCGCGGACGGCTCAACGTCATGACGCACGTGGTGGGTGTCCCCGCGCCGCTTCTCTTCGCCGGCTTCGAGGACATCGAGCCGCGCAGCGTCCTGGGGGGCGGCGACCTCAAGTACCACCAGGGGGCGACCGGCACCTGGAAGGCCACCGGAGGGCGGGGGCTTCAAGTGCATCTGGTCTCGAACCCCAGCCACCTCGAGGCAGTGGATCCGGTCGTGATGGGGCGGGCGCGCGCCCGGCAGGAGCGGCTGGGCGCCGACGGGCGGGCCCGCGTGCTGCCGGTGACGCTGCACGGCGACGCCGCCTTCGCGGGGCAGGGGATCACGGCGGAGACGCTGAACCTCGCCGACCTCGAGGGTTTCAGCGTCGGCGGCACGGTGCGGGTCGTCGTCAACAACCTGATCGGCTTCACGGCCGAGCCACGCGCTCTGCATTCGTCGCGCTACGCCTCCGACGTGGCCCGGCGGCTCGACATCCCGATCCTGCACGTCAACGGCCAGGATCCGGAGGCGGTGGCGCGGGCCGGGCGTCTGGCCCTGGAGTATCGCGCCGCGTTCGCCAGCGACGTCGTCGTCGATCTCATCTGCTACCGGCGCTACGGCCACAGCGAGGTGGACGACCCGACCACGACCCAGCCGCTGCTCTACGCGCGACTCGAGGCGCTGCCGCGGCTGTACGAGCACTATGCGATCGCCATCGGCGCCGGGGCCGAGGAGACGGCCCGCCTCGAGCGGCAAATCGAAGAAGCGCTGACCGGTCAGCTCGAGCAGGCGCGGGCGATGAAAGAGCGGCCGCTGCTGCGCCGGCTCCCCGACTACTGGGGGCCGTACGCCGGCGGCCGCTACGAGCCGTCGAAGGAGGTCGACAGCGGGGTCGAGGCGGCCCGCCTGCGCGCCATCGCCGCCCGCCTCACGACGCCGCCCGACGGTTTCCACATTCACCCCAAGGTGGCGAAAGGACTCGAGCAGCGCCGCGAGATGGCGGAAGGGCGGCGCGCCGTCGACTGGGGGATGGCCGAGGCGCTGGCCCTGGGATCGCTCCTGTGGGACGGCGTGCCCGTGCGCCTGACGGGGCAGGACAGCCGGCGCGGCACCTTCAACCAGAGGCACGCCGTCTGGGTCGACGGCCTCGACGGCCGCGAGCACGTGCCGCTGCAGCACCTCCGTGATCCCCAGGGGCCGTTCGGGCTCTTCGACACGGCGCTCTCGGAGGCGGCGCCTCTCGGCTTCGAGTACGGCTACAGCCGCGACTCTCCCGAGACGCTCGTCCTGTGGGAGGCGCAGTTCGGCGACTTCGCCAACGGCGCGCAGGTGATCATCGACCAGTTCGTGGTGGCGGGGGAGGACAAGTGGGGTCTTCTCTCGGGTCTGGTCCTGCTGCTGCCGCACGGCTACGAAGGGCAGGGACCGGAGCACAGCAGCGCCCGGGTCGAGCGCTTCCTCGACCTGGCGGGCGAGGACTCCGGCCGCGGCACGTTCACGCATCGCCACGCGGTGCTGCACGACCAGAACCGCGAGAAATGGGATTCCGGCAACTGGGTGCCGCTCGAGCACATCAAGGAGGGCCAGCCGCCCTTCGAGGTGATCGACTCGG
>DASTNM010000155.1:0-3350 GCA_035762745.1 Candidatus Polarisedimenticolia bacterium | reverse complement strand
CGCCATGGCCGAGGCGGAGGTGGGAGATGACGTCTTCCGCGAGGACCCGACGGTCCGCCGGCTGGAGGAGCTGGCGGCGGAGACGATGGGGAAGGGTGGGGCGCTCTTCGTCCCGACCGGGACGATGGGAAACCAGGTGGCGATCAACGTCTGGACCCGCCCCGGGCGGGAGGTGATCCTGGAGGAGCGCAGCCACATCTTCAACTACGAGATGGGGACGATGGCGGCCTTCTCCGGGGTCCTCCCGCGGCCGCTCCAGGGCCAGGAAGGGGCGTTGACGGCGGAGGCGGTGCGCCGCGCCATCCGCCCCGACCTTTACTACCTGGCGCAGACCGGTCTCATCACGTTGGAGAACACGCACAACATGGCGGGCGGGACGATCCTGCCGCGCTCTCAGGCGGAAGCGATCTGTGCCCTGGCGCGCGAGCGTCGGATTCCGGTCCACCTGGACGGCGCGCGCCTCTTCAACGCCGCGGTGGCGCAGGGCGTGGCGGCGGCGGAACTGGCCCGTCCATTCGATTCCGTGATGACCTGCCTTTCGAAGGGCCTGGGGGCGCCGGTCGGATCGGTGCTGGCCGGGAGCGCCGACTTCGTCGCCGAGGCGCTCAAGGTGCGCAAGCGGCTCGGGGGAGGGATGCGGCAGGCGGGGGTGCTGGCGGCCGCCGGGATCATCGCGCTGCGAGACCACGTCGGCCGGCTGGCGGAGGACCACGTCCATGCGCGTCTCCTGGCGGAGCGTGTGGCCGCGACCCGCGGGCTTTCGATCGACCCGGCGAAGGTGCAGACCAATATCGTGATCTTCGAGCTGACCGCCGCTACAGGGATGAGCGCCCAGGTGCTGGCGCAGCGCTGGAAGGAGGCGGGGGTGCTCGCCCTGGCGCTCGACGAGCGCCAGGTGCGAGCGGTGACCCATTACGACGTCGACAGGGCCGGGATTGAGGCGGCCGGCGAGAGTCTTGACCGGATTATGAGGTCAGGACCCTGATCTTCTTCGGCTTCGCCTCTTCGGCCTTCGGCACGATCACCTCGAGAACCCCGTCCCGGTAGGTGGCCTTGATCCTGTCCGGGTCGATGGCGGTCGGGAGGACGAAGCTGCGCGAGAACGCCCCGTAGTAGCGCTCCACCCGGTAGGCGTTCTCCGCGTTCGCCTCCTTCTCCAGCTTCTTCTCACCGCGCAGCGTGAGGGTGCCGTTCTCGACCTTGATGTCGAGGTCGTCCTTGTTCACGCCGGGGACCTCGGCGCGCAGCACGATATTGTCCCCTTCCTCGGAGATGTCGACCGGTGGCGCCCAGGCGCCGAACGACTCTCCGGCGGGAAGACGCGTCAGGGTGTCATTGAAGATCCGGTTCATCCTGTCCTGCATCGTGAAGAGATCGCGAAACGGTTCCCAGCGGGTCAGGCTCGTGAGGCTCATGGCTTGTCTCCTCCTTTGACGGAAGGAAATCTAGTGCATTGAGTGTACTATTGTCAAGTAATCTTCTTGATAAACTATATGTCGGTATAAGTTGTCTTTTTCTAATATGTTGAATTGTTGATAAGAAAATATATATGGTGAAACAACGGCGAATGTTAAGGAGTCCTGAAACCGTCTTGATCCCCCTCACATGTCGCACTAGAATCTGACCTCGCCACCCATCTGGCGCTCTCCGCCGCGAGGATCGCTTTGGACTTCCAGCTGGCCGAGGAACAGGAGCTGACCCGCAGGACCGTCCGGGAGTTCGCCGAGAAGGAGATCGCCCCGCGCTCGCTGCAGCTCGACGAAGCCCAGCAGTTCCCGCACGACATCATGAAGAAGCTGGGGGAGATGGGGATGCTGGGCATCTGCTTTCCTCCCGAGTACGGCGGCTCCGGTCTGAACCTCCGGGACTACATCATCATCATCGAGGAGATCGGTCGCGTCGACGGGGCGGTCGGCCTGTCGGTCGCGGCCCACAATGGGCTTTGCTCGAACCACATCTTCATCGCAGGCAGCGAGGAGCAGAAGCGGCGCTTCCTCGTTCCCCTGGCACGCGGCGAGAAGATCGGCGCCTGGAGCCTGACCGAGCCGACGGCGGGGAGCGATGCCTCCGGCACTCGCTCCACGGCCGTGCGCCGCGGTGGCGACTGGGTCTTGAACGGCAGCAAGACCTTCGCCACCCACGGCTCGGTCTGCGACGTCGCCGTGGTCTTCGCCGTCACCGACCGGGCGAGGGGGAAGCACGGCATCTCGGCCTTCATCCTGGAGAAGGGGATGCCCGGGTTCCGCCCGGGCAAGAAGGAGAACAAGATGGGCTGCCGTGCCTCCGACACGGCGGAGATCGTCATGGAGGACTGCGTCGTTCCCGACGCGCAGCGTCTCGGGCGGGAAGGGGAGGGGTTCATCGACGCGCTGCGTATCCTCGACGGCGGTCGCATCGGGATCGGGGCCCTCGCGGTCGGCATCGCGCGGGGGGCTCTTGAGCAGGCTCTCGATTACGCCCGGACGCGCCGGCAGTTCGACAGACCCATCGGTGACTTCCAGGCGATCCAGTGGATGCTGGCCGATTCCGCGGTGGAGATCGACGCGGCGCGGCTCCTGGTGCAGCGAGCGGCCTTCCTGAAGGACACCGGCCAGGACGTGACCCTGGCCTCCGCGATGGCCAAGCTTTTCGCCTCGGAGACGGCGGTGCGGGTCACCAACCGTGCCGTGCAGATCCACGGCGGCTACGGTTACATCAAGGAGTACCCGGTCGAGCGCGCCTACCGCGATGCCCGCATCACGACCATCGGCGAGGGGACCTCGGAGATCCAGCGCCTGGTGATCGCGCGCCGTATTCTCGGCCTGGCCCGCGAGCAGGCGCCGTGACGGGTGGCCTGGCGCTTGCCATCCTCTCCGGTGACCCGCTGGCGCTGGCGCGGGGCATCTCGCTGATCGAGGAGGGAGCGCCCTCCGGGGAGGAGGTGCTTCAGACCCTCTTCCCGCGCACCGGCAAATCCTCGGTCATCGGCGTCACCGGCCCCCCCGGGGCCGGCAAGAGCAGCCTGGTCAATCGTCTCATCGGGTTCTATCGCGCCAGCGGCCGGAGTCTCGGTGTCGTGGCGGTCGACCCCACAAGCGCCTTCAGCGGCGGGGCCGTCCTCGGCGACCGGATCAGGATGCAGGAGCATGCCCTCGATGAGTCCGTCTTCATCCGTTCCATGGCGACGCGCGGAGAGTTCGGAGGGCTGAGCCGCGCCACGCGGGACGCCGTCGACCTGATCGACGCCTCCGGGCGCGACCCGATCCTGATCGAGACAGTGGGCGTGGGGCAGGACGAGATCGACGTGGCGCGGGTGGCCGACACGGTCCTCGTCGTCCTGACGCCGGGGCAGGGGGACGACGTGCAGGCGA
>DASTNM010000154.1:0-3102 GCA_035762745.1 Candidatus Polarisedimenticolia bacterium | reverse complement strand
GTTGCCGCGCGTCGTCTTGCCGTCTCCGGCGAAGTCCGACTTCGAGTCGGTCTCCAGGACGTCCGCCAGGTTGAAGGTGCCGGCCGCAGCCCCCGGCCGCTCCAGGCCGCCGACGATAGGCGCCCCGTAGCTCGCCTTGCCGGAGCGCTTGAGATCGGTCGTCGACTCGTTGCTCCCGGTCGACGCTTCGAGCACCCGCACCGTCACCATGTCGTTGACGCGGAAGGCGCGCGTGTCACGCACCAGCGCCGCCCCGGGGCCGCCGTCGGTCCAGAGGGATCCGGAGGCCGGCGCCGGGACAGGGAAGGGCGGCAGGAGGTCGAGGTTCTGCTGCACCTCCTCGAGATCGTCCTTGAGCGTCGGGGTCGACTTCGCGCCCAGGGAGACGCACGCCGGAAGCAGGAGCGCCGCCATCACCACGACCAGATCGACCCTCCGCCTCATCGTCTCCTCCCCGAGCCGACGCGCGAGACGACGACCAGCGAGCCGTCCGTCTGCACGCGCCCCCTGAAGACCGCCCCGGTGACCGCGCTTTCCGCCAGCAGCAGCTCCCCCGGCGCGCCGTCGCTGCGGGCCACGCCGAGGACGGTCACCGTCAGCCCGGCGCTCTCGATCCTCAGCCGCACCTCCTGGCCGCGCCGCACGACCGGTGCCGGCGCCAGCGCCTGGCGGGTCAGAGGCCGCCCAGCCCCGAGGGTGCGCCGGGGCACGAGCCCTTCCGTCTCCCCTGCCGCGCGCAGCGGTTCCCCCAAGAGACTCGTCAGATCGGCCTCGAGAACTGCAAGCGACGCGGCCGGAATCGGCTGTCCGCCCGCCAGGGGCCTCGTGGCGACCAGGACCGGTCCGCGCACGACCCCCCGCACCGTCGCGGACGCCTCGCCGACCGGCGCGGTCCCTGCGAGCATCCGGAGCCGGACGCGCACCACTCCAGAGGCGTTCGGTCCGTCGACGCCGACCGGCTCGAGGCCGGTCACCCCGTCGGGCAGCCTGCCGGGTGGCGCGATGCGGCAGACGACTGGCGTAAAGCGATCCGGCGCCGACACGGCGGCGATCGCCGCGATCCGTGCCGCCCGTTCGAGCGACAGGGCCGGCCCCGCGACCGGGATTGCGGCCGGCCCGGACCCGGCGCCCGCGCCCGCCGGGACGAGCGCGGCGGCGAAGGCGAATGGGAGCGTGAGGCGTGGCTTCGGCATCGAGTTCCTCAGCGCACCAGCGAGTTGAGCTGCTGCATCATCTCGTCGGAGGCGCGGATGGCGCGCGAGTTCAGCTCGTAGGCGCGCTGCGCGGCGATCATGTCGACCAGCTCCGACACGATGCTGACGTTGCTCACCTCGAGGAACCCCTGCCCGATGGTGCCCAATCCGTCGAGGCCCGGCGTGCCATCGACGGCGTCCCCGGAGGCGCCGGTCGGCTGAAACAGGTTGCCGCCCAGGCTCAGAAGGCCGGTCGGGTTGACGAAGTTCCCCAGCTCGATCTGGCCGACCTGGGTGGCGGCCGCCTGTCCCGGCTGCGTGACGCTCACCGTGCCGTCCGCGCCGACAGTCACCGACAGGGTGTCGGGCGGCAGCGTGACCGGCGGATCGAGCGTGTATCCCTGGGCGTTGACCAGCTGGCCGTCACGATTGGTGGTGAAGGCCCCGTCCCGCGTATAGGAAAGGGTCCCGTCGGGCAGCAACACCTTGAAGAACCCCTGTCCCTGGATCACCACGTCGAGCGGGTTGTCGGTCTTCTTGAAATCTCCCTGGCCGAAGATCTTCTTGACCGATCCCGGTTTGACGCCCAATCCGAGCTGCAGCCCGGCCGGGTTGCGCGTCGTGGCCGAGGAGGGGGCGCCGGGCGCCGTGATCGTCTGGTAGAGCAGGTCCTGGAACTCGGCCCGGCTTCTCTTGAAGCCGTTCGTGTTGACGTTCGCCAGGTTGTTGGCGATCGTGTCGATCTGCAGCTGCTGCGCCTGCATTCCCGACGCGGCGCTCCACAGGGCCCTTTGCATGGCGTGCCTCCTCGTCCTCAGCCGGCCAGGTCGTTGACGGCGCGGCGGTTCACTTCGTTCATGGTCAGCGAGATCAGCTTCTGGTAACTCTCGAAGGCGCGTTGCGTCTCGATCAGATTCACCAGCTCTCCCAAAGCCTCGCTCCCCGACTCCTCCAGAAATCCGGGGCGCACCGCCGGCGTCTTGACCGGGGTGAGGGCCGCGTCGTTGCCGGCCGCCATCAGGAGGTTGTCCCCCTCACGACGCAGCACCTTCTGCGGATCGCTCACGAGCAGGAGAGTGCCCACCTCGGCGTCGCCGTTCTGCACCCGGCCGTCGGCGGTGAGGTGTGCCCCCGCGTTCAGGCCGCTGAGCGGCTTCCCGTCGCTGCCGAGGACGGCGCGCCCCTGCGCATCGATCAGATCCCCTTTCGTCGAGACCGAAAGCGAGCCGTCGCGTGTGTAGCGGCGCCCGGCGGGAGTCGAGACGACCAGGAACGTGTCGTTGTCAAGCGTGATGTCGAGGTCGCGCCCGGTGGCGCGGGACGAGCCCGGCCCCGGCACCTCGTAGGCGCCGGCGATCGCCACGGAGGCGTTGGCGGCGCGCACGGAGGCGTCGGCGGCGGGGCCGAACGGCTGGTAGACGGCGGCGAAGGAGCGCTGGGCCCGGTACCCGGGCGTCGACAGGTTCGCCAGGTTGTTGGTGATCAGTTCGAGCCGGCGCTCCTCGGCGAGAAGCCCCGAAGCCGCGGTGTAGAGCTGGCTGTTCATCGTCCCTCCCGATCAGACGGTCGTGAGATGGTTATCAAGTTCTATGCCATGCCGAGAATGCCCGGCGCGGCGGGCCGCGCGCCGGCGGCGCCCGGGGGGGCGCCCAAGGCGCGGCCGGAGGCGGCCGGAGGCGGCAGCCTCTTGCCGGTCGCCGCACGATCCAGGTGACCGCGCTCCTCCAGATCCACCTGACGCAGCAGCTCTTCGAGCAGGTCGCCGTGGGTCGCCCGCGGCGATGGCGCGGCAGGGCGCTCGATCGGCGTCCGGGGCGCCTGCGCCCGCGCCGCGACATCCGGCGGCGTGCCGTCCGTCCCCCGGCTCGCCGGACGCGTGCGGACTCCCTGCCGGGTCCCCGCGACGGCC
>DASTNM010000153.1:0-4367 GCA_035762745.1 Candidatus Polarisedimenticolia bacterium | reverse complement strand
TCCGGCGCGGCGGGTCTGGGTGCTCAACGGCACCAAGCGCTTCATCACCAACGGCGGGCACGCGGGGCTGTTCACGGTGTTCGCGCGCACCGAGGTGGGGGGCCGGGACGCCATCAGCGCCTTCGTCGTGACCCGCGATCTCCCGGGCGTGTCGACCGGCAAAGAGGAGGAGAAGCTCGGGCTCAAGGGATCCTCGACCACCGACCTCTACCTCGAGAACGTGCCGGTGCCGAAGGAGAACCTGCTGGGCGAGCCGGGGCGCGGCTTCAAGTACGCCATGGAGATCCTGAACGACGGACGCGTGTCGCTGGCGGCCGGCGCCGTCGGCGGGGCCAAGGAGATGATCGACCAGGCGGTGAAGTACGCCGTCGAGCGGCGCCAGTTCGGCCGCCCGATCGCCGAGTTCGAGATGATCCGCGGCAAGATCGCCGAGATGGTGACCGGCACCTACGCCGCCGAGAGCATGGTCTATCTCACCACCGGCCTGGCGGAGCGGGACGACGTCGACTATTCGATCGAGTCGGCGCTCGCCAAGATCTTCTCGTCCGAGAACGCCTGGAGGGTGGTCAACCACGCGGTGCAGATCGCCGGCGGCAACGGCTTCATCAAGGAGTACCCGTACGAGCGTTACCTGCGCGACTGCCGCATCAACATGATCTTCGAGGGGACCAACGAGATCCTGCGCGTCTTCGTCACTCTCGCCGGCGTGCAGACGCTCGGCGAGGAGCTCAAGAAGGTCGGGCGGGCGCTCAAGGATCCGGTGGCGCAGATCGGCGTCCTGTCGGAGTTCGCGGTGAAGAAGATCCGGCAGGCGATCAGCGACGAGAAGTTTCCGGACATCCAGCCGCAGCTCGCCAGGACGGCCCTGCGCGCGGCCCATTACGCCGAGGCGCTGTCGGTCACGGCCGAGAAGGCGTTGCGCGCCCACGGCAAGGGGATCATCGAGCGCGAGTTCGTGCAGGAGCGCCTGTCCGAGGCGGCCGGGGACCTCTACGCCCTCGTGGCCTGCCTGTCGCGCGCCAACACCCGCATCCGGGAGGAGGGCCCGGACAAGGCGCGGCGCGACATCCTCCTCACCCGCACCTTCGGCAACGCCGCCTGGCGACGTATCCGCCGCTGTCTCTACCAGGTCGAGAAGAACCAGGACGCCAACCTCACCAAGGTGAGCGACCTGGCGTACGAACAGGGAGGATACGGGGAAGGGTGCGTCGAGTAAGGGGGCGCCGCAATTAAGGTATTCGCCCGATACACATCACCCCTCCCCTGTGGTGTCATCCTCGACTCAGAGACGGACCTGACCCCTGCCGACCTTCCCCTGGCCGGTTTCCTGCCGGCGGGCAGGGCGCGTCCCAGGACGCACGGGTCCTCAAAGTCCCACCCCTAAGCGACTGTGCCCGGCGGCCCCTGAAAGGCCGCCGGGCACGAGGACTCCCCTCGGCGGCACCGCGCCGGCAACCGGGGGTCTCCGAGGCAGGCCGCCATTGACGCCTTTCCGGGGAACGCGGTAGCATTCTCGCTTCATTCCGCAATGCACTGATCGGCCGGTCGTCGACCGGCAGGAAAGGAAGGGTGTGTCGTGCGCATCGTGGTTCTGGGTGGGGCGGGGATCATCGGTCGGGCGATCGCGCGCGACCTGGCGGACGATCGGGAGGTGAAGGAGATCGTCATCGCCGACCTGGATCTCGAAGGGGCGCAGAGGCTGGCGGCGGGCCTGGGGCGGCCGGGAGTCACGGCGGTGAAGGCCGACGTCAGCGATCAGGCCGGGCTGGTGAAACTGCTGAAGGGGGCCGGCGCGGTCATCAACTCGGTGCAGTACTACTTCAACCTGCCGGTCATGAAGGCCTGCCTCGAGGCCCGGGCCCCCTATATCGACCTCGGCGGCCTGTTCCACACGACGCGCAAGCAGCTCGAGCTCCACGGCGAGTTCCGCAAGGCTGGGATCGTGGCGGTGCTCGGCCTCGGCTCGTGCCCCGGCATCGCCAACGTGCAGGCGCGCACCGTCGCCGACGGCTTCGACACGGTCGAGTCGGTGCGCATCTTCAACGGCTCGACCCCCGATCAGGGGGACTCACTCGCCTGGGCCTACTCGATCCAGACGATCTTCGACGAGATCAGCCAGCCGGCGATGGTCTTCCGCGACGGAGCGTTCCTCGAGCTGCCGCCTCTCACGGAGGAGGAGCTGTATCGCTTCCAGGAGCCGATCGGGGTCTCGAAGGTCCACCTGTCGCTGCACTCGGAGGTGGCGACGCTTCCTCTGACCTACGCGGCGAAGGGGATCAAGGACTGCTTCTTCAAGATCTCCTTCTTCGGCTACTCGGAGAAGGCGCTGCGCCAGCTGCAGTTCCTGGCGCAGCTGGGCCTCGCCGGCGGCGAGCCGATCGAAGTGCGCGGCGTGCGGGTCAAGCCGCGTGACGTCCTGTTCGAGGTGCTGAAGCGGGCCCCACAGACCGAGCGGACGAAGAGCCTCGGCTTCAAGGACATCGTCACGGAGGTGAAGGGGACCAAGGGTGGCCGGCCGGTCACGGGCCGGGTCGAGACGACCGCCTGGCCGCACAAGGCCTGGGGGATCTCGGGAGGGACGATGCTGGTCGCTTCACCCCCGGCGATCGTGGGGCGCTGGCTGGCGCAGGGGAAGATCCGGCAGACCGGCGTGCTGGCGCCCGAGCAGGCGGTCGACGCCGCGCCGTTCTTCAAGGATCTCGAAGCGCGCGGCGCGCGCACCACCGTCGCCGTCAGCGAGCCGTTCCCCGGCTGATCGACAGGTGCCGGGCGCGCCGTGCGGCCGCCCCAGGCCTCACTCGATCGTCTTCAGGAAGCGGCTGACCGCTCCCCAGAGCGCGTCGGCGTGCAGGGCCAGCAGATCGTTGTGCCCGCCCCCTTCGATCACGACGAACTCCTTCCTGCCGGGGGCGAGGTCATAAAGCCTGCGGCCCAGGCCGAGCGGCGCTATATCGTCGTCGCTGCCGTGGATCACCACGATCGGGGCCGCCACCCTGCCGATCAGACGGGCCGAGTCGAAACGGTACGACCCGAACCGCGACGCCGCGTACAGCAGCCAGTGCCCTCCGTCACGCAGGAGATCCCGCGCCGAGCTGAAGGAGGACTCCAGGATCAAACCCGCCACGCGGTCGGAGGCCGCCAGATGGACCGCGACCGCGCCGCCGATCGACCGCCCCCAGACGACGATCCGCTCCGGGTCGACGTCGGAGCGGGCGCGCAGAGCGCCCAGCGCCGCGGCGCCGTCCCGGTAGATCCCCCGCTCCGACGGCTGCCCCTGGCTCCCGCCGTAGCCGCGGTAATCGACCAGGAGCAGGTTGTATCCCGCGGCGCGCGTGAGCGCGGCGAGTGGCAGGCAGTCACCGATGTTCTCGGCGTTGCCGTGGAAGTGGAGCAGGGTGAGCGGCCGCCGGAGCCCGGCGGCCGCTGAGGAGGTCGTGCGCCCCGTCGTGCCGATCGGCAACGGAGAGCGCGCCCCGGGTGCGCCGGCCGGGATGAACCAGGCATGCAGCCGCAGCCCGTCCTCGGTCCTGATCGCCACGTCCTCGTAGGGGAGGCCGAGAGTGGACGGCGTAAGGGCGAGCGGCCCGACCGGCAGGAAGGTCAGCCGGGGCTCGAGGACGAGCAGCACGATCCGCAGGCCCAGGACAAAGGCGACGACGATCCCGGCGATCGTCAGGACGATCCGGAGCCCGTGGATGGCCGCGGTCTCCAGGCTCACAGTGTCGTCAGCCGGCCGGCGCCGAGGTGGGCCTCAATGGTCGGCCTTGACGAACTCGGCGAGCAGGGTGCGATCGTCGTCGAGCGTGACATCCTTCGGCTCGATCGGCGACATGATTTTGATGTCCTGCGAGGCCTGCACGACCGGCTTGTACTGCGGGATCGTCTTGTCCTTGAAATGAATGTGCACCGGCATCAGGACCTTCTTCAGGTGACCCTTGTCGTCCTGGCTGACGTGCACCGTGATGAGGTACTTGCCGTCGGGCTGCCGCTCCGACTGCCAGGAGTAGCGGAAGGTCGGGATGCCGACGTCCCAGAACCACTGGTCGAAAAAGGAGGTGTAATCGGCCCCGGTGATCTTGTTGACCTCCCGGACCAGCATCTCCGTGGAGATGTCTTGGTTGCCGTACTTCTCCTGGATGCCGCGCATCACCTTCGCGTACACGTCGTCGTTCAACTGCACCCTGAGCATGTGGAGAACGTAGGGCCCCTTGGAATACAAGAGGTTGGTTCGGTTGCGGGACCCGTTTGGCCCCCGGAGAGAGTTCGCAGCCGCGATGGGTGCCTCCTGATCGACGAGTTTCGCGCGCTGGCGCCAGACATCCAGAGTCCCCTGGAATCGCTTGGCGCCCTGCAGGGCCTGCACGAAA
>DASTNM010000152.1:0-7392 GCA_035762745.1 Candidatus Polarisedimenticolia bacterium | reverse complement strand
CCTTCGGTCTGCGGCGATCGCTCAGCCTGGCGGCCGCGGTGGGGCTCCTGTCGGCGATCCTGCTGCTCGGCGTCGCCCCGTTCCGCAAGCCGGCGGCGCGCACGACGATCGTCTTCCTCCTCCTGGGGCTGATGATCGTCGTCGGGAGCCACGCCGCCTCCTGGGACCCGCGCCTCGTCGCCTCGGGTCTCTACCGCTACGGGGCGCGCGGGCTCGAGCGCTTCGGCTCGCCGGCCCAGTTCCTCGCCTCCCGGCAGGGGATCGAGGTCCCTTTCTTCCATGAGGGGACCGACTCCTGCGTCACGGTCGAGAGGACCGTGCTGAACGCGCCCGGCGTCGGGGCGACGGAGAACCTGGCGCTGACGGTCGACGGCAAGATCGAGGCGACCAACGACGAGGATGTCCGCACGCAGATCCTGCAGGGGCAGATCCCGCTCCTGGTCCACGGCCCGGCCGACAGCATCCTACTGATCGACTTCCTGAACGGCGTCACCGCCGGTTCGATCCTGCGCCACCCGGTGAAGTCGCTCACCGTGATCGAGAAAGAGCCGGCGCTGTTCGAGGCGTCGGCGCAGTTCTCCGATTACAACCACGAGCCGCTGGGCGACGAACGGCTGGTCCGCATCGCCGACACGGCGCGGGCCCGCCTTCTGGCCGACGAGAACCGCTACGACGTCATCATCCTGGCGGCGATGGAGCCCTGGCTGCCGCACGACGCCGCGCTTCTGACCTCGGAGGGATACGCGCTGGTCAAGTCGCGCCTGCGCCCGTCCGGAGTCGTGGCGCAACGTGTCCCGACCCGCGCCACGAGCGAGCCGGCGCTCAAGGCGGTGCTGCGGACCTTCGCGCGCTCGTTCGACTCGGTCCTGGTCTTCCAGATCTCGCGCGAGGACCTGCTTCTGGTCGGGGCGGGAGAGCCGCTGGCGTTCGACGTCGGCTGGGCCCGCAACATCATCGGCAGCAACGCCGGCGTGTCGTCCGACCTGAGGCGGATCGCCGTCTTCGGCCCGAGCGAGATCCTCCTGACCTACCGTCTCGACGGCGCCGGCCTGAGGAGCCTTCTGGGGGAGGGTCCCGGCAACGACGACGACCGCAACCTGGTCGAGTTCGTTTCCGCCGCGCAGATGACCGTCCATGTCAACCAGGCGCTGCTCGAGGCGGTCGACCGCGCCTGGGCCGGCCTCCTCCCGGTGCTCAAGAACTACGGGGCGCTGCCGCAGGAGCGCGCCGAGTTCCTCTACAACCTCGCCAAGTCGTACCTCGGCATCGCCGGAGACCCG
Source organism: Candidatus Polarisedimenticolia bacterium (assembly GCA_035762745.1). Lineage (GTDB taxonomy): Bacteria > Acidobacteriota > Polarisedimenticolia > Gp22-AA2 > Gp22-AA2 > DASTNM01. The sequence continues at coordinate 6,112 of DASTNM010000152.1, read as the reverse complement.
CGAAGGGCGCGCGACCTGGCGCTCGAGCTGTCCGGTCTCGGGCATCCCGCCATGGCCCGCTGGGTGACGGGCGAGTGCCTGATGCAGGAGCGCGACATCGACGGGTCTCTGGAGGAATGGCGCGCGGTGCTCGACCTCGAGCCGAACAACCTCGACGCCCTGTTCAGCCTCGGCACCTACTATCTCGACGGCAAGGATTTCTGGAAGGCCGAGGACTACCTGGCCCGGGCGGCGCGCGTCGATCCCGACACGCCGGTGGTGCGCTACCACTACGGCCGCGTCCTCTACTCGCTGGGCCGGTATGCGCCGGCGATCGACGAGCTGCGCGCGGCGCGGACGCTCGGGAAGGACAAGAACGACTACCCGCTGGTCGACTACCTGGTCGGGGTCTCGCTGCACAAGCTCGGCAAGGAGAAGGAGGCGGCCGAGTCGCTCAAGACCTACCTCAAGTGGGCCTACAGCCAGACGACCCTGACGCGCCTCGAGGTCGATGCCCACCTCAACCTGGCCGAGGTCTACGACAAGCAGGGCCGGCGCTTCGACGCCCACAAGGAGCGCCAGAAGGCGGAGGAGCTGCAGCGCCGCATCGTCGCATACGCCCGGCAGCAGGAGGCGGCCTCCGGCGCCGGCGCGATCGGGTCGGCCCCCGACGCGGTGACCGCCCCCGGATCGACGGGGATCCTGCCTGGCGCGGCCGCTTCCCCGGAGCCCACGGCGCCCATGCCCGGGGCCGCCGCCTCCCCGGGGCCGACGCCGGGCGCTCCCGGGCGCCCCTGAGGGGATGCCGGTGCCCAAGACCCGCGACCTCTCCCGTCTGGAGGACCGCCTCGGCCACGAGTTCCGCGACCCCCCTCTCCTGATCCGCGCCCTGACCCATTCCTCGTTCGCGCACGAAGGGGGGGGCGGCCCCGACAACGAGGCGCTCGAGTTCCTCGGCGATGCCGTGCTCGGCTTCCTGGTCGCCGAGGCGCTGCTGGAGAGGTTTCCCGACATCGACGAAGGAGGCCTCTCCAAGTTCAAGGCCTTCGTCGTCAGCCGCGCCAATCTCGCCGCCGTCTCCCGCCGCCTCGGCCTCGGCGCCTACCTCCGCCTCGGCAAGACCGCCGAGCGCGGCGAGGGAAGGATCAAGGAGTCGCTCCTCGCCGACGCCCTCGAGGCGGTGATCGCCGCGGTGCATCTCGACGGCGGCGTGCAGCCGGCCCGCGCCCTCATCGGCCGCCTCCTCGGCGATCAGATCGAAGGTCTCAACCGCACCGAGGTGGAGGGGAAGGACTACAAGACCCGGCTCCAGGAAGAGCTGCAGGCCCGGGCCCGCCCGACGCCGCGCTACCGCGTCACCGCCACCGAGGGGCCGCCGCACCGCCCCCTCTTCCACGTCAGTCTTCTGGTCGGCGGCGAGGAGCTGGCGCGCGGCAAGGGGAACAGCAAGAAGGAAGCGGAGCAGCGCGCCGCCCGCCTCGCCCTGCGCGTCGTCCGCGGGTCGGCTCTCTAGGACGCGGTGGGTCGGGCTGGAGCGGTCGCCGGCCTCTCGCGCGGCCGCTCCGGCGCCTCGTCGGGAGTCGGCTGCACGCCGCTCGCCCGCAGGGCGGCGATCGTCTTCTTGATCTCCGACGCCTGGGGGTGCGACGGGTTCAGGGCCAGCGTCCTCTCGAAGTCGTAGAGGGCCTTCGCCGGGTCGTTGAGCCCCCGCTGGTAGATGAGGCCGCGGTAGAAGTGGATGTCGGACTTCTCGAGGTCGTCCAGCCCCTTGTCGTAGAGGCGCGCCTCGTCGAGGTTCCTGAGCGCCGGCTCGTAGTCGCCGTGGTCATAGAGCGCCTCCGCGATCTCCAGGCGGATCGGGAAGTCCTCCGGCCAGAGATCGACCCCCTTGTTGAGCCACTCGATCCCGGTCGCGCTGTCTCCCTTGAGGATGTAGGCGCGCGCCAGCTTGCGGATCGAGAGCAGGTAGGCCGGAGCCAGCTTCAGCGCCTCCTGGAACTGCACGATCGCCCGGTCGATGAGCGGCAGCGCCTCCGCGCGCCGACCCCGCCCCAGGAGCGTCTGCGCCTGCATCAGGAGCGCGATGCCGATGCCGTGGTGGATGCCGAGATGGATTCCCTTGAACTGCGGTCCGCGCGCGATCGATTCCACCTCGAGCTCCTTGCGGAGCGCCTCGCCGGTCACTCCCGGCCCGAGACGCCGCAGCAGCGCCTCGCCCTCGGGCCCCGGCGGCCCCTCGCCCAGCAGCAGCAGCCCCGTCATGTAGCTCTGCAGCGCCTTCTCCGGCTCGCTCTGGTAGTAGTAGGCGTTGCCGACCACGAGCGCCTGCTCGATCGCCGGGACCGCGCCGCGGGGCTGCTCGACGTTCACCAGCAGCAGGACCACGACGAAGAGCGCCACGACGACCGCGTGGCCCGGGGTCGGCAGGAGCGCCCGCGCCCGCCCCCCGACGTCGGCGGCGCGCCCCGCGTAGGCCGCGGCCAGATCCCACAGACGTCCCGCCAGCCGGCCCAGCGCCGCAAGGCTCTCGGCCGCGAACAGAGCCAGGATCGGCACGATCGGCACCCGGAAGCGCGAGAAGTTGAAGAACAGCATCACCGTCGCCATGTAGCCGAAGAGCAGGACATACAGTGGCAGCAGCCGGCGCCAGGACCGCCGCGTCAGGTAGAGCCCCAGGAGCCCCAGCGGCGCCAGCGTCCCGAAGGTGGCGAAGAGATGCAGACGCGTCGGCGCCCAGCCCCCGCGCCCCGGAAGCCAGAGCGTCCCCATCCCCGGCGGCGGCAGCGAGACGTTCAGCCAGCGGCCGAGAAGCGGCGAGAACATCTGCATGATCGAGTAGTCGAGATTGTCCGGCAGCTCGTAGTAGTTCCAGAAGTGCAGCATCTTCAGCCCGAGCAGGCGCGCCCAGGCCAGCGGCTCTCCGACGATGAACTTCGCTCCCTCGCGGAACCAGAACCACGACGACTGCATCGGTGTCAGGGTCCGCCCCGAGATCTCCGAGGCCCGTGCTATGAAGTCGTCGTGCTCGTACTTCGGATCGGGGCGCACGAACGCCGGCGGCACATACAGCCCGTTCGCGTCCTCGTTGTTGCCGATGAAGAAGACCTCGCCCCCCCCGGTGGTCAGCAGGACGAGCTCGTGCGCCACCGCCCAGTTCCGCAGCGTCACCGGCGCCACCACCAGCACCGCCCCGAGCGCGAAGGCGCCCGCCGCCCGCACCCCCCGGCGCGTCGGTGCGGAGCGGATCGCCCCCCCGCCCCCGAGAACCATCGCCAGCGCCGCCAGCACCGGCGCCAGGAGGATGAAGTTGTCCCGGTCCAGCGTCAGGAGGCCGTAGACGACCCCCGCGAGCGCGAACGCCCTCCCGGCGCCGGCCGCGGTGGTCGAGGCGGGAGTGCCGTCGACGGCGCCGCCCTCCGCTCTCTCCCGCGCCCGGTCGAGGAGGATCACCAGCAGGATCGTCAGGAACGGCGAGAGGAAGGTCTTCATCACCATCCCCTCGTAGAAGATGAACGGACCATAAAGAGCCAGCAGGAGCCCCGCCAGCAGGCCGCTCCGCCGCCCGAACAGCCGCCGCCCGGCGAGATAGGTGAGCAGCACCGTCCCGCAGCCGACGAACGACTGCAGCACGAGGATCCGGCTCACGCTCGTGCCGATGATCTTCATCATGAGACCGAGCAGGTAGGCGTACAGCGGGCTCTGCACGAACGGACCCTTGCCGAGCCAGTCCCCGGCGGCGATCTCCTTCGCCCAGTTGTAGTACAAGGCCGGGTCGAGCTCTTCGGGGACGACGAGCGTCGTGGAGTGCACCTGCCAGACGTAGAGCAGGCGCAGCGCGAGGGCGAGGAGCGCCAGGGCCGCGACCTGGGCCCATTCCGGCAGCGTCCGTGTTGTGAGGGGGTTTCGCACGCACTCCTCGCGGAAGGGTATGGTCCGTTCAGGTCTGTTCTTCGCGCATCTGATTGAGCCTGTCGAGGAACTCCGGCTCGACGAGGACCTCGCGCGGCTTGCTGCCGTCGGCGGGACCGACGATGCCGTTCTGCTCCATCATGTCGACGAGGCGGGCGGCGCGGGCGTAGCCCAGCTTCAGGCGACGCTGGATGTGCGAGACGGAGATCTGTCCCATCTGCACCGCCAGGCGGACCGCCTGATCGTACTGGGGGTCGACCTCCTCGTCCTTGCCACCCGGCCCGCCGGCGGTGCCTCCCTGCGGCTCGTCACGCGTGACCGTCTCGTCGTACCGCGGCTTCGCCTGCTTCTTGAGGAACGAGACGATGCGCGTCGCCTCGATCTCGGTCACCAGCGGTCCGTGCAGCCGGATCAGCCTCGCCGACCCGGGCGGCACGAACAGCATGTCGCCGTGCCCGAGAAGCTGCTCGGCACCGTTCGAGTCGATGATGGTGCGCGAATCGACCTTCGTCGAGACGCGCATCGCGATGCGGCAGGGAAAGTTCGCCTTGATGACGCCGGTGATGATGTCGACCGACGGTCTCTGGGTCGACAGGATGAGATGAATGCCGACGGCGCGGGCCATCTGCGCCAGGCGCGTGATCGCCTCCTCGACCTCCGGGCCGGTCGTCATCATCAGGTCGGCCAGCTCGTCCACCAGGATGACGATGTAGGGGAGCGGGCCGGACGGCTCGGAGCCGCCGACGAACGGGCGGCCGCCGCCCGAGGCGCCCGGGCCGGGCCCGGCGAACGGCGCCGCGCCCGGGCCGACCGCCGCGCCCGGGATCGCGGATCGGCCGGCGACCGGCGAGCCGTCCGCCGGCGCGCCTCCGCCGGCGGCCGCGCCCGCACCGGGGGCCGCGGCGCCCGCCTCCACCGCCCCCCCCACCGCCGCCTCCGCGGCGCCGACCGTCGTCCCTCCTTCCGCGCCCCCCGCCGGCCCGCGGGCCGAGGCGCGTTCCTTGCTCTCGCGCGTCATGACGAGGTTGTACTGATCGATGCTGCGCACGCCCGCTTCGGCCAACTGCTTGTAGCGCCGCTCCATCTCGAGCGTCGCCCAGCGCAGGGCGTTGGCGGCCTTCTTGGTGTCGGTGACGAGAGGCGTCAGGAGATGCGGGATGTTCTCGTAGACCCCCAGCTCGAGCCGCTTCGGGTCGATCATGATGAACTTCACCTCGTCCGGGCTCGCCTTGTACAGGATCGAAGTGACGACGCCGTTGAGGCAGACGCTCTTCCCCGAGCCGGTCGACCCGGCCACCAGGAGGTGAGGCATCCTCGCCAGATCGGCATAGTACGTCTCGCCGTTGATCTCCTTGCCCAGCGCCAGAGTGAGCGGCGCCTGCGCCGACTGGAAGCGGTCGTGCGCCAGGAGCTCGCGCAGCGAGATCACCTCACGCACCTTGTTCGGCACCTCGATCCCGACCGTCGATTTGCCGGAGATGCGATCGATGCGTATCGACTCGGCTTTGATCGCCAGGCACAGGTCATCCGCCAGGGCGACGATCCGGCTGTACTTCACCCCGGCGTCGGGCTTGAACTCGAAGACCGTCACGACCGGACCGGGCTGGATGGCGATCACCTGTCCGTTGACGTCGAACTCGCGGCACTTCTCGGTGATCAGACGGGCGGTCTCGACCAGATCCTTCTCGTCGACCTGCACATCCTGCTGTGGCGGGTTGAGAAGCGAGAGGGGGGGGCCGGTGTAGCGCGCCAGGCTCTCGACGAAGTCGAATTGCGGCTGCGCGCCGGCGCCGGCAGCGCCCGCGACACCCGCGGCGGTCCGCCCGGCACGGCGCGCGGCGCGCGCCGCCGCCTCGCTGGCCGCCCCGGCCGCCGCCGAGGCCCCTGACCCGATCGGTTCGCCGGAATCGGTCAGCGCCGGGATCGGGATCGGCGCGTGCGGCTCGCCCGCCCCACCGGCTCCGGCGGCATCGGCCGCCGCCATCGCCGCCGCGCGCCCCTGGCGTTCGCGCTGGCGCCGCGCCACCTCGAGCCGCAGCTTCTCCTTGCGCCGCGCCTCGCGGTGGCGCACGAAGGCGAGCCAGGCGTTGTGGGCCAGGGCGGTCGCCTGCCTCTGTGCCACGATGAACGCCTCGACGAACGAGACCCGGGTCACCAGGAGGGCGCTCGTCCCCAGGACGGCGAGGGAGGCGACCAGCGCCCCCCAACGGTTCAGGAAACGGGC
>DASTNM010000151.1:0-2049 GCA_035762745.1 Candidatus Polarisedimenticolia bacterium | reverse complement strand
AGGAGATCGTACTCACGGGAGGGGGAACCGAGTCGAACAACCTGGCGATCTATGGGGCCGCAGGGTCGGCGCGCGGGGGACGGCTGGTGACCTCGGCGATCGAACACCCCTCGGTGCTCGGCGCGTTCCAGGACCTGGAGGCGCGCGGATTCGAGGTCGTGCGCGTGCCGCCAACGCGCAACGGTGTCGTGGAACCGGAAGCTGTCCTGGAGGCGGCCGGCCCGGGGACCAGGCTCGTCTCGCTGATGCTGGCCAACAACGAGATCGGCACACTGCAGCCGGTCGCCGTCGTGGGGAGGGCGCTCGCGCGGCGCGGCGTTCTCTTCCATTGTGATGCCGCGCAGGCCGCCGGAAAGATCCCCCTCGTCGTCGCCGATCTCGCGGTCGACCTGATGTCGATCGCGGGGCACAAGTTCGGCGGTCCGCAGGGGACCGGGGCACTCTATGTCCGCCGCGGCCTCGTGCTGCAGCCGCACCTGCGGGGCGGCGGGCAGGAGCTGAACCGCAGGCCGGGAACCGAGAACGTCGCCGGGATCGCAGGCCTGGGGGCTGCCGCGGCGGCCGCGGGCCGGGATCTGCTCGAGGAGACCGCCCGAATTGCCGGACTGCGTGACCGACTCGAAAGAGCGGTGCTCTCGAACCATCCGGAGGCGCGGGTGAACGGCTCCGGGGCGCCGCGAGTTCCGAACACCGCCAGCCTCTCCTTCGATGGAATGACGGGCGAGGCGCTGGTCATCGCCCTGGACCTCGAGGGGTTTGCGGTCTCCGCGGGATCGGCCTGCTCCGCAGGGACGATCCGGAGGTCTCACGTCCTCGAGGCCATGGGGCTCTCCGACGCGGCGCTTTCCTCGATCCGGATCAGCCTGGGCCACGGGACGACCCCCGCCGACATCGAGGGGCTGATCGCGGCCCTGGGTCGGGTGCTGGAACGCGCCAGGCCGGCGTCCGTCGTCGCCCCCGGACGAGGAACGGCATGATCGTCTCGTGCGAAGGGTGCGCCAAGCGCTACCGCTTCGACGACGCGAAGCTCGCCGGACGTCCGTCGGTGGCTCTGCGCTGTCCGAATTGTCACGCTTCGATCACCATCACCGCGACCTCCGGACCCCCGGGCCCGAGCGTCGGGGATCAGACCCAACGCCTGTCGGCCGACGCCGACCTGATCCCGCAGAGCGCCCCGGTCCGCGGCGGCGACCTCGTGCTGCCCTCCGGGCGCCGCCTGTCGCTGGCGGTCCTGGAGGGAAACGACAGCGGGCGAATCTTCCCCATCGATCGCCCCCGCGTCGTGATCGGCCGCGGGGAGGCGGACATCGTCATCAACGACCCGGAGATCTCCCGTCAGCACTCCGCGATCGAGGTGCACGGGGCGCGCATCGTCCTCAAGGATCTCGGGAGCACCAATGGCACTTTCATCAACGAGGTCAAGACGACCCAGGCGGAGATCGACAACCGTGCCGAGTTCCGCATCGGGGGAACGCGCCTGATGCTGATCGTGACCGAGACTCAGGGCGACCTGGAGCCTGTCGAATGAGCCGCGTGGCGGTTGCGATGAGCGGCGGCGTCGACTCCTCGGTCGCCGCGCTCCTCCTGGCGGCAGCGGGGGAGCCGGTCGTCGGGCTGTCGATGCAACTTTACGATCGGACCCGCGATGGACGTCCGACTTACGGCCGGTGCTGCTCGCCACGCGACCTGCAGGACGCGCGCGCCGTCGCCGATCGGCTCGGGATCCCCTTCTACGTCCTCAACATGGAGGAGGAGTTCCGTCGTGACGTTCTGGACGACTTCGTGTCGGAATACCGGGCGGGGCGGACGCCGGTGCCCTGCGTCCACTGCAACAGCGGCCCGAAGTTCCGTCACTTGATGGCGCGCGCCATCGGCTTCGGGGCGGAGCGGATTGCCACGGGGCATTACGTCCGTGCGGAACGCGACCCTTCCACGGGGCGCTTCTGCGTGCGCCGGGCGCGCGACCTGTCCAAGGACCAGTCCTACTTCCTGTTCGACCTGACGCAGGAGCAGCTGGAGCGGGCGCATTTCCCGCTCGGTGATCTCCGC
>DASTNM010000150.1:0-2200 GCA_035762745.1 Candidatus Polarisedimenticolia bacterium | reverse complement strand
CGAGGGCTCGCATGGCCGCGCAACGAAGCACGGCGCTCCCCCGGGCGTCAACGCACGGAAACCCCAGGGTCTCCGCCCCTATTATGGACTCGTCAGGTCGAGCTAAGTGCGCGATGCAAAAGCCCTTTCCGCCGCGGCGTTCGGCTGACACGCCCGGGACAGCGTGCTAAGACCACCTCCGCCCTTTTCTCACCGTATTTCCCAGCCGAAGGAGGCTCATCGTGATCGAGGCGTACCTGAACCACGTCGAGGAGCGTAAGGCCCTTGGCGTTCCCCCGAAGCCGCTCGACGCCGAGCAGACCGTCGAGCTGGTGAAGCTCCTCGCCAAGCCGCCGAAGGGCAAGGAGGAGTTCCTCCTCGACCTCATCCAGAACCGCGTCTCCCCGGGCGTCGACCCCGCCGCCGAGGTGAAGGCCGCGTTCCTCGACCAGATCGTCAAGGGCAAGGCCAAGTGCCCGATGATCGACAAGAACAAGGCGATCGAGCTGCTCGGCACCATGGGCGGCGGCTACAACGTCCCGCCGCTCGTCGCGGCCCTCAAGGTCAAGCCGCTCGCCGACGCCGCCGCCAAGGCGCTCTCGCACCTCACCTACGTCTACGACGCCTTCGACGACGTCGCCGCGCTCGCCAAGGCGAAGAACGCCGCCGCGAAGTCGGTCCTCGAGTCGTGGGCCAACGCCGAGTGGTTCACCTCGCGCAAGGGCGTCGCCGCCGAGATCAAGGTGAAGGTCTTCCGCGTCGACGGCGAGATCAACACCGACGACTTCTCGCCGGCCGGCGACGCGTCGACCCGCCCGGACATCCCGCTCCACGCGCAGGCGATGGGCAAGACCCGGTTCCCGGGCGGCCTCAAGACGATCGCCGAGTACCGCGCCGCGGGCTTCCAGGACGCCTTCGTCGGCGACGTGGTCGGCACCGGCTCCTCCCGCAAGTCGGCGTGCAACAGCGTCCAGTGGCACATCGGCGAGGAGATCCCCTGCGTCCCGAACAAGAAGAACGGCGGCGTGGTGATCGGCGGCGTGATCGCCCCGATCTTCTTCGCCACCTGCCAGGACTCGGGCGCGCTCCCGATCAAGGCCGACGTCTCGAAGCTCAAGATGGGTGACGTCGTCGTCGTCGACACCGTCAAGGGCGAGATCCGGAGCGAGGGCGGCGAGGTGCTCAGCACCTTCAAGCTCACCCCGGAGACGCTCGCCGACGAGTTCCGCGCCGGCGGCCGCATCCCGCTGACGATCGGCCGCGCCGTCACCGAGAAGGCGCAGAAGGCCACGAAGAAGGGGCCGAAGGACCTCTTCGCCAAGGTGACCAACCCCGAGCCGAAGAAGGGGCAGGGGTACTCGCTGGCCCAGAAGATGGTCGGCAAGGCCTGCGGCCTGCCGGGCGTCCTCCCCGGCGGGTACTACGAGCCGAAGATGACGACGGTCGGCTCCCAGGACACGACGGGCCCGATGACGGCCGACGAGCTGACCGAGCTCGCCTGCCTCAAGTTCCAGGCCCCGATGTTCATGCAGTCGTTCTGCCACACGGCGGCCTACCCGAAGGCGGCCGACGTGAAGATGCACAAGAACCTGCCGAAGTTCGTGCAGTCCCGCGGCGGCGTCCCGCTCCGCCCGGGCGACGGCGTGATCCACTCCTGGCTCAACCGGCTCCTGCTCCCCGACACCGTCGGGACGGGCGGCGACTCGCACACCCGCTTCCCGATCGGGATCAGCTTCCCGGCCGGCTCGGGGCTCGTCGCCTTCGCCGGCGCGCTCGGCTTCATGCCGCTCGACATGCCGGAGTCGGTCCTCGTCCGGTTCAAGGGGAAGCTCGGCCCCGGCATCACGCTCCGTGACGTGGTCAACGCGATCCCGCTCTGGGCCATCAAGCAGGGGCTCCTGACCGTCCCGAAGAAGGGGAAGAAGAACGTCTTCAACGGCCGGATCCTCGAGATGGAGGGGCTGCCCGAACTGACCGTCGAACAGGCCTTCGAGCTGACCGACGCCGCCGCCGAGCGCTCCGCCGCCGCCGGCTGCATCAAGCTCTCGGACAAGTCGATCGCGACCTACCTCCGCTCCAACGTCGCGCTCATGAAGAAGATGATCGCCGACGGCTACCAGGACAAGAAGACCCTGCAGAACCGGATCAAGGCTGTCGAGAAGTGGCTCGCCAAGCCGGAACTGCTCAAGGCCGACAAGGGCGCCGAGTACGCCGCGATGAT
>DASTNM010000149.1:0-10385 GCA_035762745.1 Candidatus Polarisedimenticolia bacterium | reverse complement strand
AGGGGGACCTGACGACGACGATCCCGGTGACGGCGGGCCACGAGATCGGCGACCTGGCGCGGTCCTTCAACGCCATGACCCGACGGCTGGCGGAGACACAACGACAGCTCACCCAGGCCGACAAGCTGGCCTCGGTCGGCCGCCTCGCGGCGGGAGTGGCGCACGAGATCAACAATCCATTGACCGGAGTGCTGACCTACGCCTCGTTCCTGCTGCAGCGCGCCGGGGGGGATCCGGGCCTGAAGGGGGACCTCGAGGTGATCGTGCGCGAGACCAAGCGCTGCCGGGAGATCGTCCGCGGACTGCTCGACTTCGCGCGGCAGACGCCGCCGCGGCGTCAGCCGATCGACCTCAACGAAGTGACGCGCCGCGCCGTCGCGGTCGTGATGAACCAGCTCGCGCTGCACCACGTCTCCCTGACGCTCGACCTGTCGGAGACGCTGCCGCCGATCGCGGCCGACGCCAACCAGATACAGCAGGTCCTCGTCAACCTGATGCTGAACGCCGCCGAGGCGATCGGCGAGGAGGGTGGCGGTATCCGCGTCGCCTCGCACCAGGCGGACCTCCCGCCGCGCGGGCACGCCCCGATCCGGAAGGCCGCCTGCCCGAAGGGGTGCGACCTGCTCGACCCGGAGAGGCGCATCGGCGGGCTGCCGGCGATCCGTGTGTTGAGGCAGTGCGCCGGCCGCGAGTCGGTCCACTACCTCGACCCGGTCTATGGGCGGTTCAACCATCTGACGGCGGAGTCCTGCGAGGACGGGGTGGCCGCCGTCTTCTCCTGCTCGCGCTGCCGCGCTTCCCTGCTCGTTCCCGAACGGCGCTGCGAGCGCTGCGGCGCGCCGGTGCTGTCGTTGCGGGGCCCTGAGTCGGAGCCGATCGAGTGGTGCACCCGCACCGGCTGTCACTGGACGCGTTGGGAGGCTCGCGACAGGGCGGGGGCCGAGCGCGTCGCCGAGATCCTCGTCGAGGACACCGGGGCGGGGATCCTGCCGGAGGCCTTGCCACACTTGTTCGAGCCGTTCTTCAGCACCAAGGGGACGCGCGGCACCGGTCTCGGTCTGGCCGTGACCTGGGGGATCGTCGAGGGACACGGCGGCACGATCGAGGTGGCGAGCGAGATCGGCCGGGGGAGCCGCTTCATCGTCCACCTGCCGCTCGAACCGGTGGAGGCGGCGGCGCGGCAGGCTCCCGCGGCGCCACCGGCGACCAACGGGATGGCCGGGGCGGCCGCCTGAGAGACGAGGAGACACCGTATGGCGACGGAGGGCGTCTGGGACGTGCTGGTGGTGGATGACGAGCCGGTGGTGCGCGAGGCGGTCTGCCGCGTGCTGGGGGCGGCGGGGTTGAGCGTGGCGACGGCCCGCGACGCCGCCTCGGCGCTGGCGCACCCTGCCCTCGCGTCCTGCCGTCTGGCGCTGTGCGACCTGATGCTCCCCGACCGGACGGGGATGGATCTGCTGGCGGACCTGCGCCGGCTCCGGCCCGATCTTCCGGTCGTCGTGATCACCGGCTACGCCACCGCCGACCACGCTGCGCGCGCCCGGGAGGCGGGTGCCTTCGATTTCCTGGCCAAGCCGTTCGAGGCCGAAGAGCTGTTGACCGTGGTGCGGCAGGCGCTCGAGACCCGGGTCGCCGCCGCCGGGGAGAAACGATCATGACCGCCCTTGTCGTCGTCCTGATGTTCGTGGGGTTCGTGTTCCTGGACTTCGCCGTGCGCGCCGCCGGCCGCCGGCTGGCCGAGCGACGGGACCGGCGGGTGCGGGAAGAGGTGCTCACGACCTCCCTGCGCCTGGACTTCACGCACGAGGCGAAGAGCCTCAAGCGCGTGGAGGTGCCGCACCCGAAGGCGCGCATCCTGGCGGTCGACGACGAGCCGGTCGTGCTCGACAGCTTCCGCAAGATCCTGGTGCTCGACGGATTCAACGTGGACACGGTCGAGACCGGCCCGGAAGCGCTCGGGCTCGTCAGGCGCCACGACTACGACTTCGTCTTCACGGATCTCAAGATGCCGGAGATGGACGGGGTCGAGGTGGTCAAGGCGGTGCGGCACCTGCGCCCCGACATCGACGTGGCGGTGATCACCGGCTACGCCACCATCGAGTCGGCGGTCGAGACGATGCAGCACGGCGCGATCGACTACGTGCAGAAACCGTTCACCCTCGAGGAGCTGACCGACTTCGCGCGCCGGTTGCTGATCAAGCGGCAGGCGCGCCTCGACGCGCAGCGCCGTCCGACGGTCCGGGTGGTGGCGCCGGCGATGGCCGAGATCGCGGCCGGCCACGAGTACTGCGTGCCGGGCGGCGCCTTTCTGTCGGGCGGCCATGCCTGGGCACGCCTCGAGCCGGGCGGGCAGGTGCGGGTCGGGATGGACGACTTCGCCCGCAAGGGACTCGGGTTGGTGGAGGGGGTCGATCTGCCGGCACCGGGCAGGACGATTGCGCGCGGCGAGCCGCTCTTCACGCTGCGTCGCGGCGGCAAGAGCGCCCGGATCTGCTCCCCGGTCTCGGGCCGGGTGGTGCGGGTCAACGAGGTGCTGCGCGACGAGCCGGCGCGCCTCATCAGCAGTCCCTACGACCGGGGCTGGGCCTGCCTGATACAACCTTCGAACCTGGCGGGCGACCTGCCGGTGCTCAAGATCGGCCAGCCGGTCGTCGCCTGGTACCAGGAGGAGATCGCGCGCCTGCGCGAGGCCGGCGGCCCCGCCGAGGGAGGCACTCCGGGCGTCGACTGGTCCGCCTTCGAAGCGCGCTTCCTGTCGGCAGGTGTGCCGGTCCACAACTGAGATGTCCCGATCCGGACCTCCGCACCAGAGCGCAATCAGTGTGCGCCCGGGACCGGACTTCCGCAATTCTTGCGGCGTGCGCCGAGCCTCCCACCTGCCTCGCCGCGCGATTCCTCCGAAAGCCGCCTCTGCAGGCCGTCGGCGCGGCTTGTGGCGAAGCGAGGGTCTCCCACGTTGTGGCACGGATACTGCTTTGTCAAATGCCGGGAGTCGATCATGACGCACCAGGGGACAGTCCAGGAGCAGATCAAGAGGATGCGGGCCCTGATCCAGGCCGGGCGGGAACGGGTCTCGATGCTCAGTCCCGCCTGGGGCGCCCACCTGGCCGGCGAAACGATGCGTCGGCTCGGTGAGGTGGTCGACGAGCTGGCGAGGGAGGTCGGGGTTGAGAAGGCTACGGAGCAGGCGCCGCTGGAGGAGGAGAATTCTCCGGACGAGGAGCCGACCCGGCAGGCGCCGCGGCTCGGTGAGAGCGCGGAGCGCCGATGAGCGAACCGGGGACGCGGGGCTTCGTCGTCATCCGGCAGGAGGAGTGCAAGGGATGTGGAATGTGCATCCTCGCCTGTCCCGTCGGCTGTCTCTCCTTTGCCGAGGCTCTGAACCACCAGGGCTACCACCCGATCGTCTACGCAGGCGACGGCTGCCGCGCCGACGGGCTCTGCTTCTATGCCTGCCCCGAGCCGGGCGCGATCGCGGTCTACAAGGGGGCCCCGGATGAGCGCCGCTCCGGCTGAGTCTCACGGCGGCCGCTCGGTTCCCCGGCTGATGAAGGGGAACGAAGCGGCGGTGTACGGCGCGATCCTGGCGGGTTGCCGCTCCTTCTACGGCTACCCGATCACCCCGGCGAGCGAGCTCGCGGAGACGGCGGCCCGGCTCTTCTCCGTTTGCGGCGGCACCTTTCTGCAGGCCGAGAGCGAGATCGCGGCGATCAACATGCTCTACGGCGCCGCCGCCGCAGGGGAGCGGACCATGAGCGCCTCCTCCGGTCCCGGCATCAGCCTGATGATGGAAGGGGTCTCGTATGCGGCGGGGTCGGAGTTGCCGTGCGTGATCGTCGACATCATGCGTGGCGGCCCCGGTCTCGGGAACATCGGGCCGGAGCAGGGGGACTACTTCCAGGTCGTCAAGGGTGGAGGCCACGGCTGCTACCGCAACCTCGTCGTGGCGCCCGCGTCGGCGCAGGAGATGGCCGACCTGACGGCTCTCGCCTTCGAGCTGGCGGACCGCTACCGCAACCCGGCCTTCGTCCTGGCCGACGGATTCATCGGCCAGATGATGGAGCCGGTCTCGCTGCCGCTCGCCGTCACGCCGATCCCGGCCCGTCCCTGGGCGGTGCAGGGGACGGCGGCCACGCGCGCCAACCTGATCTCCTCGATCCACCTCGCGCACGAGGCGCTCGAGGCGCACGTGCGCTCCCTGCAGTGGAAGTACGAGCAGGCGCGCGGGCGCGAGGTGCGCTACGAGGAGCTCGCCCTCGAAGACGCCGAGATCGTCCTGGTCGGGTACGGCATCGTGGCGCGCGTGCTGCGGCGTGCGGTCGCGCTCCTGCGCCGCGAGGGGATCCGGGTCGGTCTCCTGCGGCCGATCACACTGTGGCCCTTCCCGGAGGACGAGGTGCGCGATCTGGCGTCCCGCGCCCGCCGCATGCTCGTGGTCGAGCTGAGCACCGGCCAGATGGTCGAGGACGTGAGGCTCGCCGTCGAGGGGCGCTGCCCGGTCGACTTCTACGGGCGGCAAGGCGGGATGGTTCCCTCCGCCGAGGAGATCGTCGACCGCGTCGTCAATGGCCGCAAGGGCAGGAACGTGAGTCATGCCGACATTGCTGCATGATCGTCCGAGGTCGTTTTTCGACGTCTTCGATCGCAAGGACGGCGACACCTCGGTCACTCACTACTGCCCCGGCTGCGGGCACGGCAATGTCCACAAGATCGTGGCGGAGGCGATCGACGACCTCGGCCTCTCCGACCGGGTGATCTTCATCAACCCGGTCGGCTGCTCGGTCTTCGCCTATTACTACCTGAACGTCGGCCACATCCAGGCGGCGCACGGCCGCGCACCCGCCGTGGCGACCGCCGTCAAGCGGGCGCGGCCCGACAGTATCGTGATCTGCTATCAGGGGGACGGTGACCTGGCCGCCATCGGCGGCAACGAGATCCTCCAGGCGGCGAGCCGCGGTGAGTCCCTCACGGTCATCTTCATCAACAACGCCCTGTACGGAATGACCGGCGGCCAGATGGCCCCCACCTCGCTGCTCGGGCAGGTGACCACGACGAGCCCGCGCGGGCGCGACGCCACGCAGGAGGGGATGCCGCTGCGCGTCTGTGAGCTGCTCGGGGCGCTCGCGGCTCCGGCCCATCTGGAACGGGTCGCCCTCGGCGACCCGAAGCACGACCTCCAGGCGCGGACGGCCGTCCGCCGGGCGATCAAGAACCAGGTCGAGGGGAAAGGGTTCTCGCTCGTCGAGATCCTCTCCCCATGCCCGACCGGCTGGAAGATGACGCCGCCCGACGCGGCGAAGTTCACTCTCGAGACGATGACCAGGACTTTTCCGCTCGGGGTGGTGCGCGAGAAGCGTGACGAGCCCGGCGCCCCGCCCCGGCCGATGACCGGGAAGCGGGTCGACGTGGCGTCGCAGGCGATCCCCGGGATCCTGCGGCTCGTGCCGGCGAACGGCGGCGCGCCGCCGTCCGCGGGCGCCGCGCCGTCCGGCGATGCCGATTCGACGACGCCCATCGAGGAGCGCTTCAGGAGCCCGCGCATCAAGGCGGCCGGGTTCGGAGGGCAGGGGGTCCTCTTCCTCGGATCCCTGATCGCCGAGGCCGGGATGCTGGCCGGGCGCGGCGTCTCCTGGCTGCCGTCGTACGGCCCCGAGATGCGGGGCGGGACCGCCCATTGCCACGTGATCCTCGCGGACGGGCCGGTCGACTCGCCGCTCGTCACCCGGGCCACGGTCCTGTTCGCCTTCAACCGTCCTTCGCTGGAGCGCTTCCTGGGCGAGGTCGTGCAGGGAGGGCTCGTGGTGTACGACTCGTCGCTCATCACCCCGGCACCGCAGTTCGCCGGCGTCGAGGCGATCCCGATCCCGGCGACGACGATCGCGGAGCGACTCGGATCGGCGCGCGTGGCGAACCTGGTGGCCCTCGGCGCCTGGATCGGCCGGACCCGGATCCTGCCGGCGTCGGCCGTCGAAGCCGCGTTGCGGGAGCACCGGCTCAAGCCTGAGGCGATCGCCTTGAACATGAAGGCGCTTCACGAAGGGATGAGAGACAGGCCCTGAACGGCACGCCCCGGGGCGTGGGGAGGTTGTCATGATCGTCGGCATTCCGGTCGAGCTCGATCCGTCTGAGAACCGCGTGGCCCTGACCCCGGCCGCGACGAAGAGCCTCGTCGATCGCGGTCACACGGTCCTGGTGGAGTCGCGCGCCGGGTTGACGGCGCGCTTCGCCGACGAGGAGTACCGCTCCGTCGGGGCGCGGGTCGTCTACGACCGCGAGGAGGTGTTCGGCCGGGCCGGCCTCCTGCTCAAGGTCGCGGGGCTCGATTCCGAGGAGGCGGGTCTGGTGGGTGAGGGGCAGGTCGTGATGGCGTTCCACCACCTGGCGGCGGCGAACCTTGGCCTCCTGGATCGCCTCCTGGCGCGCAGGGCCACGCTGATCGGCTACGAGATCACCGAGGACGCGCGGGGCGACCTGCCGATCCTGCACGCCATGAGCGAGATCGCCGGGCAGCTCGCGGTCCATGTCGCGGCCCGGTACCTCGAGACGCGCGCGGGTGGCCGGGGGATCCTCCTGGGAGGCGGCATCGGCATCCCCCCCGCGCACGTGGTGATCCTCGGCGCCGGCGTCGTCGGGATCTGGGCGGCCCGCACCGCCCTCGGCAACGGTGCCCAGGTGACGGTGCTCGACACAAGCCTGGAGGCGCTGCAGCGCGCCGAGGAGACTCTCCGGCGACGCGTGGTCACGGAGGTCGCCCACCCGAGGGCGGTCGCCCGGGCGGTGGCCTACGCCGACGTCCTCATCGGGGCCATCCTCATCCCCGGGGAGCGGACACCGATCGTCGTCACCCGTCCGATGGTGGCGACCATGAAGCCGGGATCGGTCGTCCTCGACATCTCGATCGACCAGGGCGGATGCGTCGAGACCAGCCGTCCGACCCACCTCTCCGATCCGATCTTCATCGAGGGAGAGGTCATCCACTACGCCGTGCCCAACATGGCTTCGGCCGTGGCGCGCACCGCGTCGCTGGCGCTGAGCAACACCTCGCTCCCGTTCGTGCAGACGATCGCCGACCTGGGGATCGAGGCGGCGTTGAAGGAGAGCCCCGGTCTGCGGGCGGGCGTGTACGCCTACCGCGGCGAGCTGGCTTCAGGGAGCGTCGCGCGGTCCCTCGGGATCGGGAGCCGGCCATCCGGCCTTCCGCCGGCCGCGCCGCGCCCTGTCGGGGGTGTCCCGGTCCGAGAGGAGGCGTGGTCGATATGAACGCCTGGGCCGAGACCTGGCGCTCCAAGGTCACCACCCCCGGGAGGGCGGTGGAGGCGATACGCTCCGGAGACCGGGTCTACATCCACCCCGGGGCGGCCGAGCCGGAGGTCCTGGTGCGGGCCCTCATCGATCGGGCGCCCGCCCTGCGCGACGTCGAGATCATCCATCTCCTGACGCTCGGGGAGGCCGGCTACGTGCGCTCCGGGATGGAGGGACACTTCCGTCATAGCGCCATGTTCGTCGGCGCCAACGTGCGCGAGGCGGTCAACACCGGCCGCGCCGACTACATGCCGATCCACCTCTCCGAGATCCCGGGGCTGTTCACCTCCGGCAGGCTGCCGATCGACGTCTGCCTGATCCAGGTCTCGCCACCGGACGAGCACGGATTCTGCTCCTTCGGTGTGGGCGTCGATTGCACCAAGGCGGCCACGACGGTGGCCCGCGAGGTGATCGCCGAAGTCAACACCGAGATGCCCCGCACGCTCGGCGACTCGTTCATCCACGTGCGCAAGATCGACCGGCTCGTCGAGACCTCGCGACCGCTCCTCGAGCTGCCGCGCCGGCCGGCGAGCGATCTGCAGAAGAGGATCGCCCGCCACGTCGCGGGGCTGGTCGAGGACGGCTCGACCCTGCAGATGGGGATCGGCGGGGTGCCCGACGCCATCCTGCCGTTCCTGATGGATCGCCGGGATCTCGGCATCCACTCCGAGATGTTCTCCGACGGAGTCATGGAGCTGGTGGAGGCGGGGGTGGTCAACAACGAGCGCAAGAGCCTGCACCGGGGAAAGATCGTCGCCGGCTTTCTCATGGGGTCGCGGAAGCTCTACCGCTTCGTGCACAACAACCCGATCATCGAGATGCACCCGAACGAGTACACGAACGATCCCTTCGTCATCGCCGCGAACGAGCGGATGGTCGCCATCAACTCGGCCCTGGAGGTCGACCTGACGGGGCAGGTCTGCGCCGACTCGATGGGCACCAGCATCTACTCCGGCGTCGGGGGGCAGGTCGATTTCATGCGCGGGGCGGCGCGCTCGAAGGAGGGCCGGCCGATCATCGCTCTGCCCTCGACGGCGAAGGACGGCGCCGTGTCGCGCATCGTGCCGGTGCTGGATCCGGGATCCGGGGTGGTCACGACCCGGGCCGACGTCCATTACGTGGTGACCGAATTCGGGGTCGCCTTCCTGCACGGCCGGACGCTGCGGCAGCGCGCCGAGGCGCTGATCGCCGTCGCCCACCCGGACTTCAGGGAGCGGCTGTGGGATTTCGCCGTCAGTCACCACTACCTCGACCGGTCCGCCGTCCCTCCGGTCGTGACCGCGCTGGGACGCTGAAGCGACGTCCGCCGGGACGTCGCGGGGAGATGTCATGAGTGAGCCGGTGGTCTATCTCAATGGTCGGTTCATGCCCGAGGCCGGGGCCCGGGTGCCGCTGCTGACCCACGCCCTGCAGTACGGAACCGGCGTGTTCGAGGGAATCCGCGCCTATCACGACCCCAAGAGCGGGGAGCTCCTCCTGTTCCGGGCCACCGACCACTTCGAGCGGATGTGGCGCAACGTCAAGTTCCTGAACATCGCCCTGCCCCTGCCGCCGGCGCAGCTCACGCAGGTGGCGGCGGAGCTGGTGCGCCTGAACGAGTTCCGCAGCGACGTCTACGTCCGCCCGTTCGCCTTCAAATCGGCGACCAAGGTCGGCGTGACGCTGCCGGCCGAAGACTCGTTCGCCATGGTCGCGGTGGCGATGGGCGCCTACCTCGACACGCACAAGGGACTGCACTGCGGCGTGTCCTCCTGGCGCCGGCTCGCGGACAACTCGATCCCCTGCCGGGCCAAGATCTGCGGCGCCTACGTGAACTCGGCCCTGGCGGCGCAGGAGGCCCGCGACCGCGGTCTCGACGAGGCGATCTTCCTCAACGAGGCGGGCCGGGTCGCGGAGGGGAGCGCCATGAACCTCTTCCTGGTGCGCGACGGCCGCCTGATCACCCCCGACGTCTCGCAGGGGATCCTGGAGGGGATCACCCGTGACACGGTCATGACCCTGGCGCGCGAGACCATGGGGGTGGAGATCGAGACGCGCGGGGTCGACCGGGCCGAGCTCTATGTCTCCGACGAGGCCTTCCTGTGCGGCACGGCGGCGGAGATCGCCCCGGTGACGCGAATCGACGGCCGGGCGGTGGGCGACGGCGAACCGGGGCCGATCACGCTCGAGATCCAGAAGTCCTACGACCGCGTGGTCCGCGGCCAATATCCCAAATACCGCCGCTTCGTGGAGCCGGTCTACGGCTACTCCCGAACGGGCCGCGAGGGCGCGGCGTGATTCCGGGCTGAGGAGGAACAGCTGATGTCCAGAAAGATGAAGGCGTTCGTCATGAAGGGGATCGGGAAGGTCGGCTTCGTCGAGAAGCCGATCCCGGAGGTGGGCCCGAACGACGCGGTGATCAAGACGACCCGCGCACTCGTCTGCACCTCCGACGTGCACACCCTGCGGGGAGCCATCGGCGAGAGGGAGAACCTGACGTTCGGGCACGAGGCGGTCGGCGTGATCGCAAGGCTCGGGAGCGAGGTGAAGGGGTTCAAGGAAGGGGACCGTGTGGCCGTCAACGCCATCACCCCGTGCTTCGTGTGCGAGAACTGCCTGCGCGGATTCACCTCGCAGTGCGGCCAGCCGCTCGGAGGCTGGAAGTTCGCCAACCTCAAGGACGGCAGCTTCGCCGAATACTTCCACGTCAACAACGCGGTCGCCAACCTGGCGCCGGTCCCGAAGCGCGTGCCCGACGAAGCCGCCGTCTATGTCACCGACATGATGTCGACCGGCTTCATGGGCGCCGAGCACGCCGCCATCCCGCTGGGCGGCACGGTGGCGGTCTTCGCGCAGGGCCCGGTCGGCCTGATGGCGACTGTCGGCGCGCGCCTGCTCGGAGCGGGTCTCGTCATCGCGGTGGAGAGTGTCCCGAAAAGGCAGAAGCTGGCGCGGCAGCTCGGGGCCGACGAGGTAATCGACTTCTCCAAGACCGACGCGGTGGAGGAGATCCGGCGTATGACCGGCGGCGCAGGGGTCGACTCCGCCATCGAGTGTCTGGGGGCGCAGGCGACGTTCGAGGCCTGTGTCCGGGCGACGCGACC
>DASTNM010000148.1:0-2120 GCA_035762745.1 Candidatus Polarisedimenticolia bacterium | reverse complement strand
CGCGTTGATCAGGATGTTCATCACCGCCTGGCGGATCTGCGCCTCGTCCATCTCGACCGGCGGGAGGTAGGGAGAGAGATCCTGCCGCAGCGTCAGGCCGCGCGTCTCGAACTCGGGCTTCACGAACAGGGTGACCTCGCGCAGCACCTGGTTCAGGTCCTTGCTCTCGAAATTCGACAGGTTGGGACGGGCGTACGACAGGAAGTTGTTCACCAGGTTGCTCAGCCGGCGGATTTCTCCCTGGAGGGCGGAAAGGTAGAGCCGGGCGTCCCCCGACTCGCCGCCCACCGGGCGGCCGGCGATCTCCTCCTCGAGCATCTGAAGATTCATGCTCAGGACGTTCAAGGGGTTGCGGATCTCGTGCGCCAGGCCGGCCGCCAGCGCCCCGACGTGCGCCAACCTGTCGTCCATCTGCGCCCGCGCCTCCTGCAGACGTGTCCTCTGCAGGAGGCGCAGGACGTAAAGGAAAGCCACCAGCAGGATCAGGGCCGCCACCCCCGCCCCGATCCAGAGCTTCATCTGGAGATCGCGCTGGATCTGCGCCACCTCCGACTCGATCATGTCGCGCGGGATCCCGACCTCCTTGATCTCGTCCGATCCCGGCGCCGCCTGGTTGCGCAGGGCGATCACCTGCTGGCGCCGGCCACCGAGGTCCCACTCCTCAGGGACCTCAAGGTGACCCGGCACCAGGGGCTGGCGCGAGGCACCGCCCGACTCGATGCGGGTCGTTTGCTCGTACGCCATCTGCAGGACGTGCCCGCGCGTGTCCGCCACGATCCGCTTGAGCCTGAGAGTCGAGGTGGAGCGGAAGACCTCCGACGGCACGCCGCGCGGCGGCCGCTGCGGGAGGGCGCACGGCTTCGGCTCGGCGGAGGACTGCGGAGAGCGCGGAGGACAGCCCTCGGTCGACTCCGATTCCTGGGGCGGCCCGGCCTGACCCGGGTCGGAGGACGGGAGCGGTGTCGGCGGCTCGAGGGCGTTCAGAGCGTCCCGCAGCGCCTGGTCGATCACCCGGTGGCTCAGATCGCGAAACGCCAGATCGGAGACCAGGAACAGGTCGGCGACGAAGAGCGTGACGAAGAGGGCCGAGGCGAACAGGAGCCGTCGGCGGAAGGTCGGCTCGGAACGGGCAACTTCCCGCACGGAAACCTCGTACACGCCCCCGGAAGGGATCGCCATTAAAGAGGATAGCATATCCGCACCCTCCCGCCCTGCGGTCGCTGCGTGAACCCCGCATCGAACCGGCCCTCACGAGGGCCTGAGCGTTGACATCCCGAAAAACCGTGTGCTAGCATTTGCCGCCATTTCAAATGATTCCGGAACGCGCCGGGCCCCCGGTGCTTCAGCAGCGAGCACGCGGCCCGGCGGTCTGTTCTTGGCGTGAGGTCAGGGGATGAGGGATAGCCAGGGCGGGTCGGGCTCGCTCGCGATCGCGGCCGGCCTGATCGCCGGTCTCCTGGCCACGGCGCCGGCGCAGGCCGAAGAGCGCAAGGGCTCCTGGGAGACCGGTTTCCTGGCGGGCAACACCTTCTACGCGAAGGAGCTTGCGATCGGCAACCAGCCGGAGTACGGCTGGCGGCTGGGATACAACGTCCGCCCCGCCTATCAGGTGGAATTCCAGTTCCGACATACCGCCTCCTCATCCCTGGAGAAAGAGACCAGCACCCTCCTCAAGTCGCCCATCGTCTTTTTCTTGAATCCCAACCGGAAATTCACCTCAGAGTCGTACATCGTCCGCTTTATCATCAATCCCGGCAACGAGAAGCGTCGCTTCAAGCCATACCTCGGCTTCGGGCTCGGGCTTTTGAAGTTCACCCCCAGCCCAACCCTGAGCTCCACCGAGCAGGGGGACGTCTCCGCGAGGGTGATCACCCTGGCCGGAGGACTGCGCCAGCGCCTGACCGGGCACATGGCCTTCCGGGCCGAGTTCGAAGAGGAGTATGCGCCGCTCGAGGTCTACCACGACGAGCACGTCAACGCGGGCCTGACCTGGATCTGGGGCGGCGGCAAGCCGGCCGACAGCGACGGTGACGGTGTCCTGGACATCAGCGACCGCTGCCCCGACACGCCGAAGGGGGCGCTGGTCGACAAGCACGACGGCTGTCCCTGGGACCTCGACC
>DASTNM010000147.1:0-3874 GCA_035762745.1 Candidatus Polarisedimenticolia bacterium | reverse complement strand
ACCGCCATCGTCGGACACGCCTACTATATCTACGACATTCCGCCCCCGCCGCAGGGATGAGCGCCGGCGTGCGCCGCCCGCCTCACGGGGAAGCGGCCGGGAGCGAGGTCAGCGATCCCGGCGGGTGCAGACTGCCGCCGTGGTCGGCCATGAAGGCCCGCGCCCCGGCCTCGTCGCCGAAGGCGATGAGGCTCGGCAGGCAGCGGTCGTAGCAGACCTGCATCGGCGCGCGTGTCTCGTCGACGACCGGTGGGTGATGCATGCAGGGGGCCTCGTCGCTCCCTTCCACCAGGAAGGCCTTCTCGAACGGCAGGGTGGCGCCGCTCCGGTAGTCGGTGACGCGCATCGCGCCGACCCGGTTCTTCGGATCGTCCTTGTAGTGCAGGGCGCAGCGCGGGCAGCAGGCGGACACCGTGCGGCCGCCGGCGAGCGTCAAGGTGGCGCGCACCCGCGCGTGGATCTCCCGATCGCAGACCCAGCAGCGCTCCGCGCGCCCCGTGCAGGCCAGGAGGCCCGCGAGGGCGAGCGGGACCAGCAGGGCTTTGAACCTCGTCATCGGGCTCCCCGCGACGACCTCGGCGACGCACCCGAAAGTCGATTATAGACGCGCGGCCGCCGGGAGGCCCCCCTCCTATCGCGGGATGGCGATCGCGGCCGGATCGACGGTGCCGCGCCGCATCTCGAAGTGCCACTTCCAGATCTCGTAGATCGGGGGGTAGACCAGGAGCTCGAGGATGAAGCTCGTGACGAGCCCGCCGATCATCGGCGCCACCACCCGCTTCATCATGTCGGCGCCGGTGCCGAGCGACCACATGATCGGCATCAGTCCCATGAAGGCGGCCGTCACGGTCATCATCTTCGGCCGGATCCTCTTGACCGCCCCGTGGATGATCGCCTCGCGCAGGTCGGCGCGCGTTCGCATCGCTCCGGCCCGGACCGCGTCGTGGTACGCCAGGTCGAGGAAGAGGAGCATGAAGACCCCGGTCTCGGCGTCGAGCCCCATCAGGGCGATCATCCCGACCCAGGCGGCGATCGAGACGTTGTAGCCGAGGAGGTACATCAGCCAGACCGCCCCGATGACGGAGAAGGGGACCGCGAGAAGCACGATCGCCGCCTTCACCCCCGACCGCGTGTTCATGTACAACAGGATGAAGATCAGGAAGACCGTGATCGGCACGACGATCTTCAGACGCTCCCTGACGCGCAGCATGTTCTCGTACTGCCCGCTCCACTGGATCGAGTAGCCGGTCGGAATGGCGACCTTCTCCGCGACGACCCTCTTCGCCTCCTCCACGTAGGAACCGACGTCGCGCCCCGCGATGTCCACGTAGACGTAGCCGGCCCGCATGCCGTTCTCGTCGCGGATCATCGCCGGTCCGGTCGTCATCCGGATCTCGGCGATCTGGACCAGGGGGATCTGGGCCCCCGAGGGGGTCGGGACCAGGACGCGACGCAGCCGCTCCAGGCTGTCGCGCATCTCGCGGGCGTAGCGGACGTTGACGGTGTAGCGCTCGCGCCCTTCCACCGTCGTGGTGATCGTCTCCCCACCGATGGCGGATTGGATGATCATCTGCGCGTCGTCCACGGCCAGGCCGTAGCGCGCCAGGTCCTCCCGCCTCAGGTCGAAATCGAGAAAATACCCGCCGGCGGTGCGCTCGGCGGAGATACTGCGCGTCCCCCGCAACCCGCGGAGGACGGCCTCCACCTGCGTGCCGATCCTCTCGATGGTCGGGAGATCGTCCCCCAGGATCTTGATGCCGACGTCGGTGCGGATCCCGGTGGTGTTCATGTCGATCCGGTTCTTGATCGGCATCGTCCAGGCGTTGGAGACTCCGGGGAAGCGCAGCTTCTGGTCGAGCTCCTCGATCAGGTCATCGGCAGTGATCTTGTCCAAGAAGAGGCGCCGCAGCGGGGCCTGCAGGAACCCCGGCCAGCCGGAATAGAACCGCCTGACCCTGCGCCACTGTTCGTGCGGCTTCAGGAGGATCGTCGTCTCGTACATCGACAGCGGTGCTGGGTCCGTGGAGGTCTCGGCACGCCCCGCCTTGCCGAAGACCCGCTCCACCTCCGGGACCTGGACGATCATCTTGTCCATCGCCTGAAGGAGCTCCTCGGCCGCCGCAACCGAGAGCCCCGGGACGGTGGTCGGCATGTAGAGCAGCGTCTCCTCGTCCAGAGGCGGCATGAACTCATGCCCCAGGGCCAGATAGCCCGGGATGATCGTGGCCGTCAAAAGAGCGGCGATCGTCAGCGTGATCCAGGGGTGGTCCAGCACCAGCCGGCAGACCGGCTCATAAACACGGAAGAGGACCCGGCTGATCGGGTGCCTGTCCTCCGGGTAGTAGGTTCCGACCACGACCTGGTGGGTCGTCCAGGCGAGCCAGCGGGGACGGAACTCCATCCGGTCCATCCGCGTGAAGAGCATCCGCATGGCGGGATCGAGGGTGATCGCCAGAAGCGCGGCGATCGCCATGGCGAGGTTCTTGGTGTAGGCGAGCGGCTTGAAGAGCCGCCCTGCCTGATCGACCAGCGTGAAGATCGGCATGAAGGCGACCGCGATGACCAGGAGCGAGAAGAAGACCGACGGCCCGACCTCCTTGAGCGCCTCGAGACGGATCCGGTGATAGTCGCCGACCCGTCCTCCCGCCTCCCACAGCTGCAGCTTCTTGTAGGCGTTCTCCACCTCGACGATCGCGCCGTCCACCAGAACCCCGATTGAGATGGCGATCCCGGCGAGCGACATGATGTTGGACGTGATCCCCATGAAATACATCGGGATGAAGGCGAGCGCGGCCGACACCGGGATGGTGACGATCGGCACGATCGCCGAGGGGATGTGCCAGAGGAAGAGAAGGATGACCGCGCTGACGATGATCATCTCCAGGATCAGCTCTTCCCGGAGGTTGTCGATCGACTTGCGGATCAGCTCCGAACGGTCGTATGTGGCCACCATTTCGACCCCTGGCGGCAGCGATCCCTTGACGCTCGCGAGACGTTCTTTCACCCGCTCGATGACGTTCAGGGCGTTCTCTCCCTGGCGCATGATCACGATGCCGCCCACCGTGTCGCCCATTCCGTCCAGGTCGACCACGCCGCGCCGGAGCTCGGGGCCGATCTCCACCCGGGCCACGTTGCGCACCAGCACGGGGGTTCCCAGGCCATCGGTCCCCACGACGATCGACTCGAGGTCGGAGATCGAGCGCGCGTAGCCGCGCCCGCGCACCATGTACTCGGCCCCGCCGAACTCCACCATGCGACCACCCACGTCGCTGTTGCCCCGGCGGATCGCCTCGAGGACGCGTGCGAGCGGGATGTTGAGGGCCAGAAGCGCGTTGGGATCGACGTTCACCTGGTACTGCTTCTGGAAGCCGCCGATCGAGGCGACCTCGGCCACCCCCGGGACGCTCTGCAGCCAGTAGCGCAGGTACCAGTCCTGGAACGAGCGCAGATCGGCCAGGTCGTTCCGGCCGGAGCGGTCGACCAGGGCGTACTGGTAGACCCAGCCCACCCCGGTGGCGTCCGGGCCGATCTCGGTCCGCACTCCCTCCGGCAGGCGTGCCTGGATCTTGCTCAGGTATTCGACCACGCGGCTGCGGGCCCAGTAGATGTCGGTGCCGTCCTGGAAGATGACGGTGACGTAGGAGAAGCCGAAGTCCGAGCTGCCGCGGATCCCCTTCACCCGCGGCGCCCCCAGAAGCGCCGTGATGATCGGGTAGGTGACCTGGTCCTCGACGACGTCGGGGCTCCTGTCCCAGCGCGAGAAGATGATCACCTGCGTGTCGGACAGATCGGGGATGGCGTCGAGCGGCACGTTCCGCATGGCGTAGATCGCCAGGCCGACCGCCACCGCCGCCAGGATCATGACGACGAGCTT
>DASTNM010000146.1:0-4737 GCA_035762745.1 Candidatus Polarisedimenticolia bacterium | reverse complement strand
GCGCGCCACGGCGCAATATCGGCCTCTCAGTTACCTGGTGGGTGACTGCCCCTACTATGCCGCCACGGCGGTCTCCCTGTTGTACGACCACGACCTCGATCTCAGGAACCAGTTGAGGGGGGGTCTCGAGGTTCACGGCCGCCAGATAGCGCTGGGCCGAGGCGGTGAGTGGTTTCCCAAGCATCCGATCCTGATGCCGATTGTCTCGGTGCCGTTTCTCCTCACCTTCGGGATGCCGGGTCTCCTGCTCTTCAACGTCCTGGTCCTCGGGCTTCTGGCTCTCGCCCTGATGGGACTGGCGCGGCCGTTCGCCTCGCCCGCGGCCTCCGCGCTCGCCGCGTTTCTGGCCCTCACCGGCACGTTTCTGCGCCGCTACGGCTATAACTTCTCGCCCGATCTCTTCGCCACGCTAATCCTGGTCCTCGCCCTCCGGGCCCTGATCCGCGGGCGCGACCTGTGGGGAGGAGCGCTCCTGGGGCTCTCGGTGACGGCCAAGCTGACTCATCTCTTCCTGATCCCATTCGGCCTCCTCTACGCCTTCTGGCGGCGCGGCCGCCGCGCCGGCATGCAGGCGACCGCCTCCGCCGCCGTGCCGCTTCTCTTCCTCGGTCTCCTGAACCTGGCTCATTTCGGATCACCGCTCGTCACCTCGTACGACCGCAACGTGGCCATCGAGGACGGCGGGATCGTCACGATGAGCCACCGGGGGCTGTTCGATCAAAACCCGATCGCCGGATTTGTCTCCGAGATGATCGATCCGAGGCACGGCCTCCTGCCGACCTCGCCGGCGCTCCTCCTGGCCCTGCCGGGGTTCGTTCTCCTCTTCCGGCGCCGGCCCGCCGAAACGGTTCTGTTCCTGGCGCTGGCCGAATTCCTCGTCCTCTTTTTCGGCACCTATCGTTACTGGTCGACGAGCCACTACGGCAACCGCTTCCTCATGCCGGTGATCGCCGTCGCCGTTCCCGCGCTGGCCCTGACGCTCGACTGGTCCCATGAGCGCCTGCGAGCCCGGCGCCGCCGCCCGGGCCCGGCTCCCGGCGCCGCCGAAGCCGCCCCATGAACGGCTGGCGATCGCGGATCCTGCTGCCGTTCCTCCTGACCCGGGGCGCCCTTCTCCTGGTCGGGCTCCTGGCCTGCCATCGCCTGGTTTCGGGTCTGACCCTGCAGAAGGGGAACCTCGTCTACCACCAGCCGGGGCCTCCCTGGCTCGATCTCTGGGCCCGCTGGGATTCGGAGTGGTACCTGCTGATCGCCGAGCAGGGGTATCGCTCCGAGCCGTTCTTCCTCGGGCTGCCGGTGAACTATCGCGAGGGGGACACGACCGGCTTCTTCCCGCTCTATCCGCTTCTGATCCATGCCGCCCGCTACATCGGTCTGTCATCGCTCGCAGCCGGAGTGCTGATCTCGAACCTGGCGCTCCTGGCGGCGCTCGCCTGCCTCTTCAGCCTGGCGCGGCGGGATCTCGGTGAGGAGGAAGCCTCGGCCTCCGTCTGGGCGCTTCTCGCCTTCCCGACCAGCTTCTTCCTCTCGGCCGTCTATGCCGAATCGCTGATGCTGGCTTGTCTTCTGGGATCGATCCTGGCCGCGCGGGAAAGGCGCCCTTGGCTGGCCGGAGGGGTCGGGGCGTTGTGCGTCTTGTCACGGCCTACGGGGTTCCTGGTTCTGGTGCCGCTCTTCGATGAGCTGGTGATAAGGCGCTGGAGTGAGTCGGGACGGGAGGAGTTGGGACATCCGGGGCAAGGGCGTCGAGCGTGGCGATCGGGGCTGGCGGCGGCCCGTGGTCTTCCACCCCTTACCCTGCCGCTCGTGGCGCTCGGCGGGTACATGGTCTACTGTCACGCCCTCTATGGTCGTTACGAGGAGTTCCTGATCCGCCAGTCGCGCTGGCGCGGGCCGACCTCGGGGCCTTGGAGGGCGTTCGTGCGTTTCTTCGAGTCACCCGGCGCGCAGGACGTGCACCACCTGAAGCTCGATCTCATCGCCGCGGTGCTCTGCGTCGTGTCGATCCCGTTTCTCTTCCGGGCGCTGCGCCGCTCCTACGCGCTTTACGCCACGGCGGCGATCCTCCTGCCGCTCGGCTCGACGCTCTGGTCGTTCAGCCGGTTCGCCGCCACGATCTTCCCGCTTCACCTGCTGCTCGGGCGGGCCCTGGCGCGCTCACCCCGTCTGTTCCCCGCCTATCTCGCGCTGGCGCTTCCCCTGCTCGGCGTCCTGATGGCCCTTTACGCCGCCTGGTGGTGGGCCGGATAGTCGCTCCGGCCCCCCCGGATGGCGGGAATCCGGGCGGTCATTCGAACTCGTAGCGCAGCTCCATGGAAGTTCGGCTTCCCAGCGCCTTTCGGAGCATGGCGACCAGCTCGGGGTCCGCACCGCTCGCTTCCAGGCTGTCGATCACCCCGGGCGAGATGTTGTAGCCGTATTCGTCGATCGTTTCCTCGACGAGGTTCTCCGTCATGATCTCGAGCTGCGCCTCGCTGATCCGCCCGACCTCGGCCTCGGTGTCCCCATCGTAGAGCCTGATCATCGTTCCCCTCCCGCTCCGGAACCCCGCTCGGGACGGCCGATGGTCCGGAAATAGAGCAGCAGGCCGACCGCCGCCAGCAGCGAGACGGCCCCCCGAATCACCCCACCGGCGGCCGCCCGAGCCCCCGCGAACTCCCATCCTGCGTAGAACACGAAGAAGACGGCCGCCGTGCCGATCAGGATCTTGTGCGCCGTGATCAGGCTCATGGTCCTCGTCTCCTCCCTCAGACCCCCAGGCGCAGGCGCTCCCCCAGAGCCGCCGGAAGGCCCGCGGAGAGCATCTTGTCGCGCGTCACCTGGTGCGGATAGGCGACGCGATGGATGGCGACGGCGCCCGCCGAGTCATCGAAGATGGCGAAGCTGCACTTCGGATTGCGGTCGCGCGGCTGTCCGAGCGACCCGGGGTTGATCAAGTACCGATGACCCGGCGCGAGACGAAAGACGACCGCGTCCCCCCGCGCCGGTTCGAGCCCCACGCGCGACCCGTCGAGGCTGAACGCGCACGGATAGTGGCTGTGGCCGAAGAAGCAGAGATCGAACCGCACCCCGTCGAAGCAACGCCGCGCCTCACGCTCGTCCAGGAGGTAGCGGTCCTCATCGCAGGGTGAGCCGTGCGCCAGGAGGCGCCCCGGGGCGAACGGTCGCGGCCCCTGAGGCAGCGCCCGCAGAAAATCCCGGGCCTCGGGCGTGAGGACACCCCGCGTCCACAGCGCCGCCGTTCGGGCGGCCTCATTGAAGTCCTCCCCCTCCTCCAACCCCGCGGCCACCTTGTCGTGGTTGCCACGGATCGCCGTGAGGTTCTGCAGCCCTCTCAGGACGTCGATCACGGGGTTCGGATCGGGGCCATAACCGACGACGTCGCCGAGCACCAGGACTCGATCGTAGCCGAGACCTCGGGCGCGCTCCAGGGCGACCTCCAGGGCCTCCAGATTGCTGTGCAGATCGGAGAGGACGAGGTAGCGCATCAGAGCAGGGCCGCGACGCGTTCGGCGATCTCTTCGGGGGACAACCCCTCCGCTTCGACGCACAGGGGGGCGGAGCGGTAGGCGGGCAGGCGGGCGAGGTAGAGCCCCTCGGCCTGGTCCTCGTCCTTGAGCAGGGGCCGCGCCGGGCCCGAGTCACAGCGGGCCAGTGCCTCGCGCAACGGCACCTGGATCCAGACGGCGCGTCCTATCCGATCGATGAGGGCCCGGCTCGCCTCCCAGGCGTAGGTGCCGCCGCCGCAGGCGACGACGAGCCGTGGCCGGACGCGCAGCCCGGCCAGGATCTCGGTCTCGACGCGTCGGAAGTGCGCTTCGCCGTCCTGCTGGAAGATCTGCGCGATGCTGCGTCGTTCGGCCGCCACGATCAACTCGTCGAGATCCAAGAAATCCCAGCCGAGAAGCCGCGCCAGTGCCTTCCCCGTCGTCGTCTTGCCGGCCCCCATGAAACCAACCAGGAAGACGGGGCCCTTCGCCTCTGCCATGACGCTGTCACGCCCTCCGCCTGATCATGAGGCGACGGCGGCCTCCGTCTTGCGCTCCAGGAGACGCTCGAGGAAACCGGTATCGAGGTTGCCACGGATGAAGTCTGGATCGCGGAGGACGCGGCGCTGCAGCGGGATGTTGGTGCGTATCCCCTCCACCACCATGACCTCGAGGCTGCGTCGCATGCGGGAGATCGCCTCCATACGGTTGTTTCCTCGTGTGATCAGCTTGGCGATCATCGAGTCGTAGTACGGCGAGATGGTGCACTCCGAGTGCGCCACGGTGTCGACGCGCACGCCCGGGCCGCCGGGGAGATGGAACGTGGAGATCTTGCCGGGGGAGGGCGCGAAGGTGTCGGGATCCTCGGCGTTGATGCGGCACTCGATCGAGTGGCCGACCTGCTGAATGTCCTCCTGGCGGAACGACAGCGACTCGCCGGCGGCGATCTTGATCTGCTCCTTGATGAGATCGATCCCGGTCACCATCTCCGTGACCGGATGCTCGACCTGGATCCGGGTGTTCATCTCCATGAAGTAGAAGTGCCCCTCGGCGTCGAGCAGCATCTCGACGGTGCCGGCGTTCTGGTAGCCGACGGCACGCGCCACCTTGAGGGCCGCCTCGGACATCCGGCGGCGCAGCTTGGGGGTCAGGGCCGTGGAGGGGGCCTCCTCGAGGATCTTCTGGTGACGCCTCTGGATGGAGCACTCGCGCTCCCCCAGGCTGACGACGTTGCCGTAGGAGTCCCCCA
>DASTNM010000145.1:0-2554 GCA_035762745.1 Candidatus Polarisedimenticolia bacterium | reverse complement strand
CGCGCCGTCGTGCGCCATCACCCGACGCGCCTCGGAAGAGGCCAGCCCACCGTACGTCCCCGAGTCGATCAGCACCCCGTCCTCGACCATCGCCCCTCCCGGCGTCGCGACGGGCGCCGCCCCGTCGGGCGGTACGATGACCGTGCGGATCGGCAGGCCGTACTTGCGGGCGAACTCGAAGTCACGCTCGTCGTGCGCCGGCACCGCCATGATCGCGCCGGTTCCGTACTCCATCAGGACGAAGTTGGCGGTCCAGACGGCGAGGCGCTCGCCGCTGAAAGGGTTGGTCACCCGCACTCCCGTGTCGACTCCCTCCTTCTCCTCCGGCTCGGTCGCCATGCGCGCCAGGTCACGACGCCCCATGCGGGCGAGGAACTCATCCAGACGCGCCCGGGTCGCTCCCCGGCGGGGCGCCCGCGCCAGGATCGGATGCCCGGGGGCCACGACGCAGAAAGTCGCCCCGAAGATTGTGTCGAGGCGCGTGGTGAAGATCGCCAGGCCGTCGGCGCCCGGTTGTCCCGCCTCGTCGAGGACCGGGAAACGGACCACGGCCCCCTCGCTGCGACCGATCCAGTTCTTCTGCATCAGGAGAACGCGCTCCGGCCAGCCGGGCATCCGGCCGAGGTCGGCGTCGAGCTCCTCCGCGTAGGCGGTGATTCTCAGGAACCACTGGTCCAGCTCCTTGCGGCCGACCGGCGACTCGCAGCGCCAGCAGCGCCCCTGCTCCACCTGCTCGTTGGCCAGGACGGTGGCGCACGAGTCGCACCAGTTCACCCACCGGCGGCTGCGGTAGGCGAGGCCGCGCTCCAGCATCTTGAGGAAGAACCACTGGTTCCAGCGGTAATAGTCCGGACGGTGCGCGGCGATCTCCCGATCCCAGTCGTACGAGAAGCCGAGCCTCCGCAGCTGCGCCGCCATGTTGGCGATGTTCTGGTTGGTCCACTCGGCCGGTGGCGTGCCGTGCTTGATGGCGGCGTTCTCCGCCGGCAGACCGAAAGAGTCCCAGCCCATCGGGTGCAACACCTCGAAGCCGCGCATCCGCTGGAAGCGGGCGACGGCGTCGCCGATCGCATAGTTGCGGACATGCCCCATGTGCAGCCGTCCGGAGGGGTACGGCAGCATCTCGAGACAGTAGAACTTCCGCCCGGAAGGGCTCTTTGGCGCTGCGAAGCTGCCCGCCGTGCGCCAGCGCTCCTGCCACTTCCGCTCGATGGCGTCGAACGACTCGCGGTAATCACCCTGCATCGACCGGCCTCGGAGGTCTCCCGGATCCGCCGGGAAGCGCGCCATTCTAGCAGGGATCAGCGCTCCACACGCCCGGGCGCTGTTTCAGATTCGTAATCCTCAACCGCTCAGGCGCTCAACAACTTGCGGCAGCGCGCGCGAAACCTATATTCGCTTCGCCCTGAGGTCCGGGCCGGATGGAGAGTCCTCGATGCCCGACGCGACAACGCCCCTCGAGACGCGTGCCTGTGGGACTCCGGCGGAGTCGACGGCCGGACTGCTCGGCCTTCTCGCATCGCCGCGAGCCTGCCCCGAGGCTCTCGAAAGGGCCCTCTCGGACCTGCCGGGCGAGGAGCGCGCCCCCCTTCTCGAGCGGATCGCCTTCCATCGCATCGACGGGCTGGCACACCGGGCGCTGGAGGCGCTGCCGCGCGCGGCCCAGGACCCCTGGCT
The DNA here is from genome assembly GCA_035762745.1 of Candidatus Polarisedimenticolia bacterium. Taxonomy (GTDB): domain Bacteria; phylum Acidobacteriota; class Polarisedimenticolia; order Gp22-AA2; family Gp22-AA2; genus DASTNM01. The sequence continues at coordinate 877 of DASTNM010000145.1, read as the reverse complement.
CCGGCCCGTCCTCAAGCGTCGCTATCAGCGCCTCGCCGCCGCCACCCTGGCGCAAGGGCTGGCCCTGGCCGAGCTGCTCGAAGCGTTCGACGGGGCGCGTGTGCCGGTTCTGGTCATGCGGGGCCTCCGGAGCGTCGAGGGGATCTACGGCGACCCTGGGCTGCGTCCGTTCGAGGACCACGATCTGATGGTTCCCCCGGCGGCTTTCGAGGCGGCCCGCGCCGTCCTGAACCGCCAGGGGTTCGCCGAGCCGGCTCCTGGGCTGCACCGCCGAGGCGGATTGATCGTCGACCTGCACGTCGATCCCCTGGGAGCGCGACGCCGTCCTTCGCGTCAGGCGATCTTCCCGATTCCCGTCGAGGGCCTGTTCGCGCGCGCCCTCCCGGGGCTGGTGGCGGGCGCCCCGGCGCTGAGGCTCGCCCCCGAGGACGAGATGCACCTCCTGGCGATCCACCTGGTCAAGCACTCGTTCGACCGCCTCATCCGTATCGCCGACCTGGCCCACCTGATGGTCGGGCACGGCCAGGCCGTCTGCTGGGAGGCGTTGCGCCGGCGCGCCGAAGAATCGCGCACCCTCCGCCTCGTGGGCTGGGCTCTGGAGGCGGCGACGCTCCTGGGGGCGGCGTTCCCCGCCGCCTTCCGGCCCGCGCCGATCCCCGGCGCCATCGAAGCCGCCCTGATGCGCCGGGTCCTGGAGCTGCGCCCTCTGCCTTACACCGGGGAGGTCCTGATGGCCTGCGCCGCGCGCCGCCTCTCCGACCGGGTCCTCTTCCTCATGGATGCGCTCCTGCCCGCCGGGGAGGTCCCTGCGGACAACTGGAGCCGAGCGGCGGCGTTGCCGCGCCGCACGGCGGCGCTGGCCCGCGGAGCCGTGGAG
>DASTNM010000144.1:0-2781 GCA_035762745.1 Candidatus Polarisedimenticolia bacterium | reverse complement strand
CCTGGCGCGCGGCTGATTCCCGCCAATGAACGACTCGCGGAAACCTGGTTTGGACGCCTAGAAGGAGCGCACCATGCGCGTTGACGTGATCATGCCGCAGATGGGGGAGAGCATCGCCGAGGGGACGCTCACGCGCTGGCTCAAAAAGGCGGGGGAGCGGGTGGCGCGCGACGAGCCGATCTTCGAGATCTCGACCGACAAGGTGGACGCCGAGATCCCCGCGCCGGCGGCCGGCACGCTGGTGGAAGTCAAGGTCAAGGAGGGAGAGACGGTGCCGGTCAACACGGTCGTCGCTCTCATCGAGACCGAGGCGGGTGCCGCCGTCGCGGCGGCGAAGACGGAGGGGGGGGCGAGGCCCGCCTCCCCCCCGCCGGTCTCCACGGCGCCCCGGCCGACGGCGCCGCCGCGCGAGGCGCCCGGGATGAAGCCGGCCCCCGCGATCGCTCCCGTCCCGGCGTCCTCCTCGGCCGGGCCCGTCCCGGTCCCGCGCGCCGCGGCGCTGGCGGGGGGCGGGGCGACGGTCGACGACCTGCGGCGTGTCCGCTCGTCTCCGCTGGTGCGCCGGATGGCCCGGGAGCACAACCTCGATCTGACCCGGATTCAGGGGACCGGGATCAGCGGACGCGTGACCCGCAAGGATATCCAGGCGGTCATCGAATCGGGCGGCGCCCCGGTGGAGAGCGGCGCGGCGGCCGCTCCGGCGGTCGCGCGTGCCGTTTTTGCGCCCGGCGAGCGGGTCTCGGTCGTGCCGATGACGCCGATGCGCAAGAAGATCGCCGAGCACATGGTCCTGAGCCGGCGGACCTCGGCCCACGTCACGACAGTCTTCGAAGTCGACATGAACCGTGTGACGCGGCTCCGGGAGGAGCACCGACAGGAGTTCCAGAATCGCCACGGCGTCAAGCTGACCGTCACGCCGTTTCTGGTGAAGGCGGCCGTGGAGGCGCTGAAGGCGTTTCCGATCGTCAACGCCTCGATCGACGGCGATAATGTCGTCTACAAGAAGGATGTGAACATCGGGGTCGCCGTGGCGCTGGAATGGGGCCTGATCGTGCCCGTCGTCCGGCACGCCGATGACCTCAGCCTGTCGGGGATCGCCAAGGCTGTCGGCGATCTGGCCGAGCGGGCGCGGAGCAAGAAGCTATCCCCGGACGACGTGCAGGGAGGGACCTTCACGATCACCAACCCGGGGATTTACGGCGCCCTCTTCGGCACGCCGATCATCAGCCAGCCGCAGGTCGCGATCATGGGAGTCGGCGCCATCACCAAGAGGCCGGTGGTCATCGAGGACGCGATCGCCATCCGGCCGATCGTCAACCTCACTCTGTCGTTCGACCACCGTCTGATTGACGGCGCGGTCGCGGACCAGTTCATGGCGCACATCAAAGAGACATTGCAAGAGGGGAAGTTCCCCGCGGTCGTCTGAGAGGGGAGGCGGGGGTTGCGACGCTGCGAGCACTCGTTCCTGGGACGGATCGGTTATGCCGAAGCCGCCCGGCTCCAGGAGACCTGCGCGCGCGATCTGAAGGAGAACCCAGCGGCGCCCGAGCGCCTGCTGCTGCTCGAGCATCCTCCGGTGATCACGCTGGGGCGCAATGCGCGCCCCCAGGACGTCCTGCTCGACGAGGAGGCGCTGCGGCGCCTGGGAGTCGGCGTGGAGGCGACCAACCGCGGGGGGCAGGTCACCTACCACGGGCCGGGGCAGCTCGTCGGCTATCCGATCCTGAACCTCAGCCCCGATCGGCGCGACGTCGGGCGCTACTTGCGTGATCTCGAGGAGGTCCTGATCCGGACCCTCGGCCGCTTCGGGATCGAGGCGGGTCGGAAGGCGGGGCTGACCGGCGTCTGGGTGGGCGAGGAGAAGATCGCCGCCATCGGCGTCCACCTGGGACGCTGGGTGACCACGCACGGCTTCGCACTCAACGTCACGACCGACCTGTCACACTTCGATCTGATCGTTCCCTGCGGTCAGCGGGCGCGCCGGGTCACGTCGATGCGCCTGATTCTCGGGCGCGATCTGCGGCTCGAGACGGTGGCCGCGGCGCTGGTGCCGGTCTTCGGTGCGGTTCTGGAGCGCACGATGATCGACGCCGGTGTCTCGGCCCCCGACCACGAGGCGGGCGAGCGGCGGGCACGGGAGGCCTCCTGATGACCGGCGCGCCGAAACCCCCCTGGCTGAAGATCCGCCTCGACACGGGGCCGGACTACCGCATGGTCCGGGGACTGGTGCGCGGGCTGACTCTGCATACGGTCTGCGAGGAGGCGCGCTGCCCCAACATCTACGAGTGCTGGGGCGACCGCACCGCCACCTTCATGATCCTGGGGGACACCTGCACACGGCGCTGCGGTTTCTGCGCCGTGACCACCGGACACCCCCGGGCCGTGGACTCCGAGGAGCCGGCGCACGTGGCCGAGGCGGTCGCCCGCCTGGGCCTGGAGCACGCCGTCATCACGTCGGTCGATCGGGATGACCTGTCGGACGGTGGCGCCGGCCACTTCGCCGCCGTCATCCGCGCCGTGCGCCAGCGCAACCCCGGGTGCGACGTGGAGGTGCTCACCCCCGATTTCCGCGGGGTGGCACGGCCGCTCGAGGTCCTCCTGCCGGAGGGGCCGGTGGTCTTCAGCCACAACGTCGAGACCGTGCCGCGGCTCTATCCGCTGGCGCGTGTCGGCTCGCGCTTCGAGCGCTCGGTCGATCTGCTCCGCTCCGCGATCCGCTGGCGCGCCGGCGCCGCGCGACCGCTCGTCAAGACCGGCCTGATGCTCGGTCTGGGCGAGGGG
>DASTNM010000143.1:0-6938 GCA_035762745.1 Candidatus Polarisedimenticolia bacterium | reverse complement strand
CTGCCATCCGCGAGGGAGGGCGGGGTGAAACGACCGATCGGCTTCGCCGCCTCGTTGTTCGCGATTGTGCTTCTTCTCGCGGCGCCGCCTGCTCCGGCCGGCGCGACCGAGAGCGCGGCGGCCCCCGCGACGACGCGCGTCACCTACCTGACCGGCACCTCGGTCTACGTGGAGGCCGGCCGGGAGGAGGGGCTGCGCGAGGGGGACGAGGCACAGGTGGTCCGCGACGGACAGACTATCGCGACCTTGCGGGTCGTCTTTCTCTCCGCGCACCGCGCCTCCTGCTCGGTGGTCAGAGGCACCGGCACCGTCGTGATCGGCGACCTGGTCCGCTTCGTGCCGCACGGTCCGGCCGAAGCGCCGCGGTCGGGCATCTTCGAGACGCCCGCACAGCCGGGCTCCCCGCCGGGCGGCCCTGCCATTGGCGACACCTCGCGTGGCGCCTCGTCCCCGGGCGGCCTCTGGGGCACCGGGCTGCGCGGACGCGTCGGGTTGCGCTATCTTCAAGTCAAGGACCGCGAGGTCGCCTCCGCCGGCTTCTCGCAGCCGGCGCTCGACCTGCGTCTCGACGGCTACGGCCTCGACGGCGGCCCCCTCGACCTGGCGGTCGACGTCCGCGCCCGGCGCACCTCGAGAACCCTGGCTTCGGGGGCCGACAGCAACGACAGCCAGAGCCGTGTCTACCGCCTGGCGGTCTCCTACCACCTCGACGATCGACAGGCGATCACCGTCGGGCGCCAGTTCGCGCCGGCCGTCGCGGCGTTGAGCATCTTCGACGGGGTGCTCTACGATCTCGAGGGGTCGCGCTGGGGCGCCGGCCTCTTCACGGGGGCCCAGCCCGACGCCGTCGACCTGGGTCTCTCGGGCGACATTCGCGAGCACGGCGGTTTCGTGCAGTTCCGCAGCGCGCCGGGCGGTGCGCAGCGCTGGAACCTGACGACCGGGATCATCGGCTCCTACACGCAGGGGACCGTCAACCGCGAGTTCTTCTATCTCCAGGGGCAGTATTCCAACAACCGTCTCTCCTCGTTCCTGACCCAGGAAGTCGACGTCAATCGCGGCTGGAAGACCAGCGAGGCCGGCGAGAGCAGCATCTCTCCGACCAGCACCTTCGCCAGCCTGCACCTGCGGGCGAGCGATCGGCTGACGTTCCACGCCGGCTACGACAACCGGCGCAACGTCCGACTCGTCCGCGACCGCGTCACGCCGGCGACGGCGTTCGACGACAGCCACCGGCAGGGTGGCTGGGCCGGGGCGTCTCTCCGCTTCGGCGGGCACTTGGAGACCGACGTCGATCTGCGCACCAGCGGCGGCGGCCCCTCCGGGATCGCCTCCGGCTACTCCGTGGGCCTGGGGGTCGATCGGATCGGCGACCACAATCTCGCCGTGTGGGGACGCAGCACCCGCTACGACAACGACCGCAGCGAGGGGTGGCTGGACTCCGTGAGCGCCGGGCTCGACCTCGGTCCGCGGGCCCGCCTCGAGCTGTCGTTGGGAACGCTGGAGGAGACGAATCTCACCGACTCGTCGCTGGACCGCAGCACGACCTGGACCGGACTGGATCTCGATCTCCTCCTCGCCCGGCGCTGGTTCCTGCTGCTGTCGACGGAGACGAACCGGGGCGACCAGGAGAGCAACGATCAGGCGTATGCCAGCCTCACGTACCGCTTCTAGCGGCTCGAGAGGCCGGCCTCAGGAGACTGAAAAGGCATGACCGAGAGCATCCTCACCTATCTGGTCTTCCTGGTCATCCTGATCGTGTCGATCGTGCCCTACGTCCGCCGCATGAAAGAGAAGGAGGCCCGCGCCCTGGCGGCGGCGCAGAAAGCGCAGCTCTCCTCGGACGGCCCGCGCGCCCAGCATCCGCACATCGACGTCGCGAAGTGCATCGGCTGCGGCACCTGTGTCGACGCCTGTCCCGAGGGGGACGTCCTGGCGGTCGTCGCCGGCCGGGCGGCCATCGTCAACGGGGCCCACTGCATCGGCCACGGGCTCTGCGCCGAGGCCTGTCCCGTCGGGGCCATCACCATCGTCATGGCCAGCCCGGGGATCGCCGCCGACCTGCCGTCCCTGACGCCCGAGTTCGAGTCCAGCGTGAAGAACCTGTTCATCGTCGGCGAGCTCGGCGGGCTGGCGCTGATCAAGAACGCCGTGAACCAGGGACGGGACTGCGTCGACACGATCACCAGGCGGCTGGCGGCGCCGGGGGCGCGCCGGTCGATCCCGGGCGTCGTCGACGTCTGCATCGTCGGAGCGGGGCCCGGCGGCATCAGCGCGTCCCTGCGCGCCATCCAGAACAAGATCTCCTATCTGACCCTCGAGCAGGACGAGCTGGGAGGGACCGTGGCGAAGTATCCGCGCCAGAAGCTGGTGATGACCAGCCCGGTGGAGTTCCCCCTGTACGGCAGGTTCCGCAAGCTCGAGATCCTGAAGGAGGAGCTGCTGGGGTTCTGGCAGACGCTCTCCCGGCGCGCCGACCTGAAGGTCAACACCCACGAGCGCGTGGACGGGATCGTCCGGGACGCGGACGGTCTGTTCACCATCACGACGACGAAGGGCCGGCATCGCTCGCGCGCCGTCATCCTCGCCCTCGGCCGGCGCGGCACTCCACGCAAGCTCGGAGTCAAAGGGGAGGAGCTCGGCAAGGTGATGTACGGACTGATCGAGGCCGAGGCCTACACGAACAAGAACATCCTCGTCGTCGGAGGGGGTGACAGCGCCGTCGAGGCGGCGATGGGGCTGGCGCACCAGAAGGGGAACAAGGTCACCCTGTCGTACCGCGGCGAGTCGTTCACGCGCCTCAAGGAGCGCAACGTGCAGCGCCTCCAGGAATGCACCCGGAAGAAGATGATGGAGGTGATCCTCAGCTCGAACGCCACGGAGATCCGGCCCCGCTCCGTCCTTCTCGACGTGCAGGGGGTGGTGCGGGAGATCCCCAACGACTACGTCTGGATCTTCGCCGGGGGCACACCCCCGAGCGCCTTCCTCGAAAAGGCCGGCATCGCGGTCGGTCGACGCGACCTCACGCGCGAGGCCCAGGCCGCGGCGCGGCCCGCGAAACCTGCTGCCTGAACGCAGCGTCTCTCATGCAGGCCCACCGGATGGGCGCGACCTCAAGCGGTCGACCGCAAGAGGGCGACCGGAGCCTGGCAGCCGGTGCCCGGTGGGCGCACTCCGTGGCATGGTCCGCTTCGCCCGCGGCGCAACGGGCGCGCAGCAGCGTTTTGCAGGCGCGTCCCGGAACGGCGTCCGCCGCGACCGACGGCGAGGTGTTCAATGACCGCCTGAACTTCATCTCCGTCGAGATGCGCAGCCTGCCGCTCTAGGCCGCTTCGATCGGCGCGATGTCGTGGGCTTCGTGTCACGGGCTACTCGCCGCGCGCCGCGCCCTCCCGCGTCAGCCGGTGCGCCAGCAGGATCGGGATCGAGGTGGCGAGCACCACGAAGACCGCCACCACGTTGGTCACGGGGCGCTGCCGCGGCTTGGTGAGCTGGCTGAAGATCCAGATCGGCAGCGTCTCCTGCTGCCCGGCGGTGAAGGTGGTGACGATCACCTCGTCGAACGACAAGGCGAAGGCGAGCATGCCGCCGGCGACCAGCGCGGTGGCGAGGTGCGGCAGGACGACGTGCCGGAAGGTCTGGAAGCCGGTGGCCCCGAGATCCATCGAGGCCTCGACCTGCGAGGCGGCGGTGCGCCGCAGGCGCGCCAGGACGTTGTTGTAGACCACGACGACGCAGAAGGTCGCGTGGCCGATCACGATCGTCCAGAGACTGAACGGCAGCCCGAGGAGACTCAGGGCCGACCGCAGGGCGATCCCGGTGACGATCCCCGGCAGGGCGATCGGCAGGATCAGGAGGAACGAGATCGCCTCGCGCCCGAAGAAGCGGCTGCGGTGCACCGCGGCGGCCGCCAGGGTGCCGATCACCAGCGCGGCGCCGGTGGCCGCGACCGCGACGCGCAGCGACAACCCGAGCGCCGCCCAGATGTCCGGCCTGTTCCAGGCCACCTGAAACCAGTCCAGCGTCAGCGCCGGCGGCGGGAAGCGGAACGAGGCGTCCTCGGTCGTCAGCGCGTACAGCATGATCACCCCGAACGGCAGGTGCAGGAAGAGCAGCACGCCGGCGACCGCGAACTTCAAGCCGAGCGGCGCCCGCGGGCCGGAGGTTGCCGTGCGGCGAGCCGGCGGACCCGCCGTTCTCGCGACGTTGCGCGCCGGCGCCTCAGAGCGCATCGAACGCCCCCAGCCGCTTCGCCAGCGCCAGGTAGACGGCCATGATCGTCATCGGGATCATCGTGAAGGCCGCCGCCAGGGGGATGTTCCCCGCCGTCCCCTGGTGGGCCAGCACCGCCTGGCCGATGAACAGGCTCGAGTTGCCCAGAGCCCCCGGCACGATGAAGTCGCCGAGGGTCAGAGAGAACGTGAAGATCGATCCCGCCACGACCCCCGGGAAGGCGAGCGGCAGCGTCACGCGCCGGAAGGTCTGCGCCGGGCGCGCGCCGAGGTCGCCCGACGCCTCGAGGAGGGAGCCCGGCACCCGCTCGAGGGCCGCCTCGATCGGCAGGATCATGTACGGCAGCCAGACGTACAGAAAGGCGAGAAAGGTGCCGATCGACGACACGGAGAGTGAAGGCCCGCCGATGACCGGCAGCGCCAGCAGGCGGTCGAGCAGCCAGGTCAGGCGGGCCTGCTCGACGAACCAGGAGACGACCCCCTCGCGCGCCAGGATCAGCTTCCAGGAGTAGACGCGCACCAGGTAGCTCGACCAGAGAGGCAGGAGGACGCCGAGAGCCAGCGCCGCCTTGATCCTCGGCGTCGCGTAGCGGGCCATGTAGTAGGCGAGCGGGAAGGCGAGAAGCGCCGCGGCGACGGTGACCGTCGCGGCCATCGTCACGGTCCGGACGACGATATCCAGGTTGGCCGGCGTGAGCAGGTCGCCCCAGGTCTCCAGGGAGAACTGTCGCACGACGCGGCCGGTGAAGCCGTCCAGGTGGAAGAAGCTCTGGATGACCAGGGACAGGAGCGACCCGAGGTAGACGACGCCCAGCCAGAGGAGCGCCGGCGCGAGCAGCAGGGCGAGCGTCAGGCGCGGCCTCAGGAACAGGAAAGTCGAGAGGGGCCGCCGCCTCACCCGGCCTCTCCCGCCGCCGCTCCGGAGCCGCTCACCGCCCCTCCCCCACCGGCCGGTTCTGGGCCCGCGACCAGGCCAGGCGCACCGGACGGCCGCGCGCCGCGTGCACGTCGACCGCCGTGGCCTCCCGGTTCTGCTCGACGACGGTCAGCATCGTCCCGCCGTCGATCTCGACCAGATAACGGGTGTGCATCCCGAGATAGACGACCTCGCGGATCGTCCCCGCGGCCGAGCAGACACCCTCGGGTGTCGCGGCGTCGGCTTCGACGAGCCGGATCTTCTCCGGCCGGATCGTGAAGGGGACCGGCGACCCGGTGAGCGACGTGGCGGCGGCCCCGTGGAGCAGGTTCGAGATGCCGACGAACTCGGCGACGAACGAGGTGGCGGGCTTCTCGTAGACCTCGGCGGGCGTGCCGACCTGCTCGATCCGTCCATTGTGGAAGACCGCCAGCCGGTCGCTCATCGCCAGCGCCTCCTCCTGGTCGTGCGTCACGTAGACGAAGGTGATCCCGAGCCGCTCCTGGATCGACTTCAGCTCGATCTGCATCTGCTGCCGGAGCTTCAGGTCGAGCGCCCCGAGCGGCTCGTCGAGCAGCAGGACGCTGGGGCGGTTGATGAGCGCCCGGGCCAGGGCGACGCGCTGCCGCTGGCCGCCCGAGAGCTGCGCCGGCCGCCGCGAGGCGACGCCGGGCAGGCGGACGAGATCGAGCATCTCGGCGGCGCGCCGATCGCGCTCGGCCGGCGGGACCTTGCGGATCATCAGCCCGTAGGCGACGTTCTCGGCCACCGTCATGTGCGGGAAGAGCGCGTAGTCCTGGAAGACGGTGTTCACGTCGCGCTCATAGGGGGGGAGCCGGTCGGCGGCGCTGCCGTGCAGCTCGATCCGGCCGCCGGTGGGCCGGTCGAAGCCGGCGATGAGCCGGAGGCAGGTGGTCTTCCCCGACCCCGACGGACCGAGCATCGAGAAGAACTCACCGTCCAGGATGTCGAGGCTGACGTCGTCGACCGCCCGCACCTCGCCGAAATGCCGGCTGACGCGCAGGAAGCGGACGACGGGAGCCGGGTCCTCGTGGCTGACCACTCAGCGTCCGCCGATCACCGCGATGTAGCTCGTGACCCACTCGTGGTACGGGACGCATTCGCGCCCGCCCCCGCAGGCGGCGATCGGCGTCCTCCAGAAACGGATCCGGTCGAAGTTGCCGGCGCCGTTGGTCGCGCAGCCGTTCTCTCCCAGAAGCGCGTTCCCCCGACAGGCCGCCGGCACGGCCGGGACCGACCCGAACCAGGCGGCGAGATCCCCCTGGGTCTTCGGGGCGATCGAATGCTCGAGCCAGCGGTAGGCGCAGTTCGGGTGCGGCGCATTCACGTGCAGCATCGTCGTGTCGGCCCAGCCCGTCGCCCCCTCGGCCGGGATCACGCTGCCGATCGGCGCTCCCTTGCTTCTCAGGAGATTGATCTGGTACGGCCACGAGCTGCTGGCGGCGACTCCCTCGTTGACGAAGTCGTCCACCTGCGCCACGGCGTCATGCCAGTAGCGCCCGACGATCTTGCGCTGCCGGCGCAGAAGGGCGATGGCGGCCTCGAACTGCCTGCGGTCGAGGGCGTAGGGGTCGGTGATCCCCAGCTCGGGAGCGTGGGTCATGAGATAGAGCGCGGCGTCGGCGACGTAGATCGGCCCGTCGAAGGCCTGCACGCGTCCCTTGTTCGACCTGCCGTCGGGGAGCGTCATCTCTTCGAAGACGACGCTCCAGCTCCCGGGAGGCTTCGGGAAGATCCGGGTGTTGTAGGCCAGGAGGTTGGATCCCCAC
>DASTNM010000142.1:0-8865 GCA_035762745.1 Candidatus Polarisedimenticolia bacterium | reverse complement strand
TGCACGCCTCGTTCGATCTCGCCGAGACGTTCGGCATGCCCTCCCCCGAAGATCTGCTCCTGCCCCGCGAGGATCTGCACCGGCGCTGTGGCCGGGCCCGGCTGCGTCTTTCCGAGCTGGCGCTCGAGGAGGCCGAGACGGGAGGTGCTCCGATCCGGGTCGCCTGCGCGCCACCACGCTCCTACCGCGGCAGGCTCCAGGACCTGGCCGCCGACCTGAAATCCACGCACCCGGGAATGGTCACGCTGCTCCTGATGGAGAGCGCCGGCCGCATCGAGAGGCTGGCGGAGGTGCTCGAAGGCTACGACCTGCCGCCGCGCCTGGTGACGTCGACGGCGGAGGAGGCGGCGGGCCCGGGCGGCCCGAGGCCGCAGGGCGTGCCGGCGGAGGCGGTGGTGCCTCTCCTGCTGGCGACGGGGCGGCTGTCGCAGGGGTTCGCGCTGCGCGGCGCCGCGCTCCAGGTGCTGACCGAGCGGGAGGTCTTCGGAGAGCATCTCGAGCGCGAAACACGCCGGCGCAAAGTGGCGGCCTTCAGCCCCGACTTCCGCGACCTGCGGGTCGGCGACCTGGTGGTCCACGTGGAGCACGGCATCGGGCGCTACGCCGGCATCGCGCGGGTCGGGGAGGAGGAGGCCGAGCGCGACTTCATGCTGCTCGCCTATGAGGGACGCGACAAGCTCTACGTGCCGGTCGACCGGCTCGACCTGGTGCAGCGCTACTCGGGGATCGCCGGGCAGAAGCCGAAGCTGGACCGGCTCGGGGGGGCGACCTGGGAGCGGACCCGCAAGAAGGTCCGCAAGGCGATGCGCGAGATGGCGCAGGAGCTCCTGGAGCTGTACGCGGCGCGCAAGGCGGCGCGCGGCCAGCCCTTCCCGGACGACACCCCCTGGCAGAAGGAGTTCGAGGACGCCTTCGCGTACGAGGAGACGCCCGACCAGACGAAGGCGATCCGTGACGTGAAGGCCGACATGGAGAGCGACGTTCCGATGGACCGGCTGATCTGCGGCGACGTCGGCTTCGGCAAGACCGAGGTCGCCATGCGGGCCGCGTTCAAGGCGGTCATGAGCGGGCGGCAGGTGGCGGTGCTCTGCCCGACCACCGTCCTGGCGTTTCAGCACCTGGCGACCTTCCGCGAGCGCTTCTCCTCCTGGCCGGCGAGCCTCGAGATGATCTCGCGCTTCCGCTCGCCGCGCGAGCAGAAGGCGATCCTGAAGTCCCTGGCCGGAGGGGCGATCGACATCCTGATCGGCACGCACCGACTGCTGTCGAAGGATGTCCGCTTCAAAGCGCTCGGGCTCCTGATCGTGGACGAGGAGCAGCGCTTCGGCGTGGCGCACAAGGAGGCGATCAAGGCGATGAAGAAGGACGTCGACGTCCTGACGCTGACCGCCACGCCCATCCCGCGCACGCTGCAGATGTCGCTCGCCGGCATCCGCGACATGTCGGTGATCGAGACCCCGCCGGAGAACAGGCTGGCCATCCAGACCGCCATCGTGCCGTTCCGCGAGGGGGTGATCGCGGCCGCCGTGCGCCATGAGCTGCAGCGCAACGGCCAGGTCTACTTCGTGCACAACCGGGTGGAGTCGATCGGTTCCATGGCCAACCTTTTGCGGAAGCTGGTCCCCGAGGCGCACCTCGGCGTGGCGCACGGCCAGATGAACGAGACGCTCCTGGAACGCACGATGCTCGGCTTCCTGCGCGGCGAGTTCGAGGTGCTCCTGGCCACCACCATCATCGAGAACGGCCTCGACATCCCGCGCGTCAACACGATCATCGTCAACCGCGCCGATCGCTTCGGGCTGGCGCAGCTCTACCAGCTGCGCGGCCGGGTGGGGCGATCCGACCGGCGCGCCTATGCCTACCTCCTGGTGCCGGCGCGCAAGGCGCTCACGCCGATCGCCAGGCGCCGGCTCAAGGCGCTGCAGGAGTTCACCGAGCTGGGGTCCGGCTTCCGCATCGCGGCGATGGATCTGGAGATCCGCGGGGCGGGGAACCTGCTGGGGGCGGAGCAGAGCGGACAGATCGCCTCGGTCGGCTTCGAGATGTACTGCCAGCTCCTGGAGCGGACGGTGCGCGAGATGAAGGGGGAGCCGCCCCCGCCCGAGTTCAAGACGCAGATCAACCTGGGAGTCGACATCAAGATCCCGGAGGCTTACATCCCCGACTTCAGCGACCGGCTCGTGCTCTACAAGAAGATCTCCTCCGTGGGAGATGAAGAGGACCTGCCGCGCATCCGCGACCAGATCCGCGACGTCTACGGCGAGATCCCGCGCCAGGCCGAGAACCTGCTGGCCCTCGCCGCGCTGCGCCTGCAGGCGGAGCGCCTGCGCATCAGGTCGATCGACTACAGCGGCGGCCGGGTGCAGGTGCGCTTCGGCGAGGACGCCCCGCTCGACCCCGGCCGGCTGGTCGGCCTCGCCTCCGGGAGGAAGGGGGCCAGTCTCACGCCGGGCGGGGTGCTGCGCGTCGATCTGGAGGCGGCGGGGGCGGCCACGCCGCCCTGGCCCGCCGCCGGGTCCCGGCCCGCCGCGCCGCCCGCGTCCGCCGACGGACGCCCCGCCGATCGGGCGCGGATCGAGGCGGTGCGCGACCTCTTGCGGGCCCTCGGACCGTCTGGTAGCATGCAACCCACCTCAGAGCCCTCCGCAGTCGGGCCATTCAACGGAGACAGGTGAGCACCAGAACGCGTCAGTCGATCAAGGTCATCACGGCCCGCCGCCTTCCGATCTCCCGGCACAGCGTCGCCATCCTGCTGGCCTTCGGGCTCGTGGTCTGCGGCGGCCGGCGGCGGGAGGAGACGGCGGCCCCCGCCGCGAGCCCGACGGCCGCTGTCGACACCGGGCAGGCGGTGGCGACCATCGCCGGGGCGGCGATCCCCTACAAGAGCTTCGAGCGCTACCTGACGGACAACGCCGGCGACGAGACCGAGATGGGGGAGCAGCAGGACGCCATCAAGAGCCGGCTGCTCGACCAGTTTCTCGAGGAGCAGTTGCTGCTGCGGGCGGCGGAGAAGCTGAAGATCAGCGTCTCCGAAGCCGAAATCGACTCCTACATGAAGGAGATCGGCGTGACCGAAGGGGAGGCCGAGGTCGCGGCCCCGGAGGGGAAGGAGGTCTTCCGGGAAAAAATCCGTCAGGGGCTGGTCCTGCAGAAGGTCAAGGACGAGGCGGTGCTGAGCAAGGTCCAGGTGACCGCAGGCGAGGTGGAGGATTACCTCAAGAAGCAGCCCGAGCTGGCGCATGCCTCCCGCCGGCTTGTCCTGCGCCAGATCCTGGTGGATGATAAGAGCCTGGCCGACAAGCTGCGTGCCACGCTGGCCCAGGACCCGTCGCGCTTCGAGGCCCTGGCGCGCGAGAGCTCGATCGCCCCCGATCGCGGGCAGGCGAGGATGTACAACGAGGAGGACCTGCCGGTCGAGCTGCGCGATCCGCTGTTCTCCCTGGAGGCGGGCCAGATCAGCCCCGCGCTCGAGCTGGCGCAGCACTACGTGCTGTTCCAGCTCGTTCGCAAGGTCGAGGGGAGCGACCAGGACCTCGACGAGGTGAGGCGTCGTATCCGCCTGGAGATGTTCCAGAAGAAGGGAGAGCAGGCGCTTGATCGCTTCATCGCCGACCTCCGGAAGGACACCGAGATCCGTGTCAACCGCCCGATCCTCCAGTTCAACTACGTGGGTGAGTACCACAACTGAAGGACCCGGCGCGCGCCTCAAGCGCGCCCTCGGGCCCCTCCTGCTGGCGGCGCTCGCCCTGGCGCCGACCGGCGCGCGTGCGGCGATCGTGGAGGAGATCGTCGCGAAGGTGAACAACCGCATCATCACCAAGAGCGAGTTCGAGGAGCGCGGGGCCTTCATCATGCGCCAGGTCTACCAGCAGTACTCCGGCCAGGAGCTCGACCGGCAGGTCCAGGAGTCGCAGGACACCCTCCTGGCCAACATGATCACCGAGCTCCTCCTGCTGGAGAAGGCGCAGACCCTTCTCGATCTCGACAAGGTGCGCAAGAACCTGATCGACGACTTCCGCAAGCAGCAGCAGATCAACAGCGACGAGGATCTGGACAAGGTGCTCAAAGAGCAGAAGATGACCCGCAAGGACCTGGAAGAGCAGCTCGTCCGGCTGGCGATCCCGCAGGAGATCATCAATTACGAGGTGAAGCGGAAGATCAGCGTCAGCGAACGCGAGGTCTCGGACTACTACCAGAAGCACCAGAAGGACTGGGAAAGCCCGCCGAGCGTCTCCTTCCGGGAGATCGTGCTGTTCTACGAGGACGTGACGCGTCCGGAGGTGCTGGCGCGCGCCCAGGGGATCGTGCGCGAGTCGAAGGGCGGAGCCGACTACGCCGACCTCGTGCAGCGTTACTCCGAGGCCGGCACCAAGGACGGCGGCGGGCTCCTCGGGCCGGTGACCGCGGCCGACCTGCACCCCGGGATCGCCGCGGCCGCCTTCGACCTTGCTCCGGGAGACGTGAGCGAGCCCGTCGACACCGGCCGCTCGTTCCACATCATCCGCCTGGAGGCGAAGACGCCGCGACTGGTGAAGCCTCAGGAGGAGGTGCACGACGTCATCTACGAAGCGATCCGCCAGGAGAAACTCACGCCGCGCTACGACGCCTATCTGCGGAAGATCTGGCGCGAGAGCCAGGTTGAAGTGATGCCAAAGTACGAGAAGTTCCTGATCACCTCCCCTCTCAAGCCGAAGCCAGGCGCCTGAGGCGCGGGACCGATTTCCCAGGCACCGCGGCGGGTGAAACGATGGCTTGGCATCTGAACCGACCTGTGCTAGCATCGTCCGCAGGCTTAAGTCCCCAGACCTTAACCAGCCGGCCGATCGATTTCGTTCTGGTGCGGGGTCTGCGCGGGTCCTCCCTCCCCTGACGGAGGACACGGGCGGCCTCCTCGAAAGCACAGCCCCACGGGGAAGAGATGGACGGGCCGGGCGGTTTCGGGGGGAGACCGCGAAAGCCCAGGGAACGGAGATCCACGTCGATGCGTCGCTACGATTCAGGAAGCCAGGAAACGGCAGTCGGCAACGGAGAGCGGCGGAGTGATGACCAGGCGAATCGCAAGCTGATTCGACCCAACCTGTCCGAGTTGAAAGACAGGCTGGCGCCCAGACAGCCGAGGCGCAAGCAGGTCCCTCCGGAGCAGACCAACGCCGAGGCGTTCTACTACCTGAAGCAGATGAACGGGAAGACTCCGATGGTCGTCGTCCTGAAGGACGGCGAGGAGTTGCGCGGAGTCATCGAGTGGTATGACCGCACCTGCATCAAGGTGAACCGGGTGGGCGCTCCCAACCTGATGGTGATGAAAGACTGCATCAAGTACATGTACAAGGCCGAGGAGCTGGACGGGCTCAAGTCAGCGAGCCCCGACGGCATCTGACGGGCGGGGCCCTGACGCCGGTCAGGACCCGCCGCGGCACCCACCACCCGCGCGGTTCTCTTCGATGAAGCCGGTGATCGCGATCAGCAGCGGGGATCCCTTCGGGGTCGGCCCCGAGATCTGCCTGAAGGCTGCCGCCTCGAGGCGGGTCACCGAAGCCTGCCGCCCGCTGTTGATCGGCGACCGGGACCATCTGATCCAGGTGGCGCGGAACCTTCCCGGGGGGGTGGGCGGAGATCCGACCACCTGGCCGGAGGTCTCCCGCTCCCCCTTCGAGGAATGGGGATCGAAGCAGGGGGGCGACGTCAACCTCGGCTTCTGGCCCTCGGGCCCCGCGCTTCACGACATGGGGGATCGCCCCGAGCCTCCGGGCGCGCCCGGTCCGTCGGCCGCCGGCGGTCGCAGCGCCATCATGTATGTCAAGCAGGCGGTGGCGCTGGTGCGCACCGGGGCCGCGGCGGCGGTGGTCACGGCACCCTTGAGCAAAGAGGCGATGCGCCTGTCGGGGCGGGACTACCCGGGACACACCGAGCTCCTGGCCGATCTCTGCGGTCTCGAGCGCGACGAGGTCGGCATGCTGTTCGTCGCTCCCGATCTCAAGGTCGCGCTGCTCACCGTGCATCTCGGCCTGAAGGAGGCGATCGCCTGCCTGTCACACGACAGGATCGAAGCGAAGCTTCGGCTCGTCCGGGCGGAGCACCAGCGCTGGTTCGGGCGGGACCCCCGCATCGCCCTGTGCGCCCTCAACCCGCACGCCGGCGAAGGGGGGATGTTCGGCCGGGAGGAGATCGAGATCCTGGCCCCGGCCGTCGAGACCGCATCCCGGAGCGGCCTGTCGGTCGCCGGCCCGTTTCCGGCCGACACGCTCTTCGTGCGGGCGGCCAAGGGGGAGTTCGACGTCGTCCTGGCTCTCTACCACGACCAGGCGACGATCGCCGTCAAGGCGCGCGCCTTCGGCAGCGCCGTCAACATGACGATCGGCCTGCCGTTCGCGCGCACATCGGTGGATCACGGCACGGCGTTCGACATCGCCGGGCGCGGCGTGGCGGATCACGGCAGCCTGGTCGAAGCGATCCTGCTGGCGGCGCGGCTGGGAGCGGGAGACACGAGCGCTCCCTGAGCTCGGGCGGGGCCTCAGGCGCGCCGGTAGCACTCCCGGACGATGCGCAGCATGTCCGCCTGGATCTTCGGATTGGCGGCGATGATGTCGCCGCTCTCGAGGTAGCCGGCGCGTCCCTGGAAATCGGTGACGATCCCTCCCGCCTCGCGCACGATCAGGCTGCCGGCGGCGACGTCCCAGGGCGACAGCGACATCTCCCAGAAGCCGTCGAGGCGGCCGGCGGCGACGTACGCGAGATCGAGGGCCGCCGACCCGTCGCGCCTGATACCGCCGGCACCGAGGACGAAGGCGCGGAACGAGGCGATGTACTCGTCGAGCCGGCCGAGCGAGCGGAACGGGATGCCGGTGACCAGCAGGGACTGGGCCAGCGTCTCGACGGAGGAGACGCGCAGCGGCTCGCCGTTGAGGAAGGCGCCGGCCCCGCGGGCCGCGGTGAACATCTCGTTGCGCACCGGATCGTAGACGGCGGCGGCGCGCATCCCCTGAGGGTCGGAGACGGCGATCGAGACGGCGAAGAGCGGGTAGCCGTGGATGTAGTTGGTCGTGCCGTCGAGAGGGTCGATGTACCAGCGATACCCGACCGTCCCCTCGGTGGGGGCCGACTCCTCGGCCAGGATCGCGTGATCCGGGAAGCGCTCGCGCACCAGCCGGACGATCGCCGCCTCGGCCTCGCGGTCGACGATGGTGACGTAGTCTCTGCGTCCCTTCTCCTGGACCTTGAAGCTGCCGCGCCGTCCCCAGTAGTCCATGATCACCCGGCCGCCGATGCGGGCGCAGGCGACGCAGGCGGCGAGGTGAAAATCGGCCGCCGGGCGCTGGACAGGCGCGGGGACGGCGGCGGTGATGCGCGCGCGTTTCTGCCGGCGCCGGCGGGTCGCGGCGCGCCGCAGCGCCGGGGTCAACGTCACGACCCGGCCGGTCACCGGGCTGGCGCCGCGGCGGCGGTTCGGGCCGCCGCCCGCGGGCCAGTCGGCGGGCGGCCGACTCCTGCGGGTGCGCCCCTTGCGCCGCGCCGCGACCTCCGTGTCCCCCCGTCTCCGGCGCGCCATCTCAGGAGCCCCTCACGCGGCCGTCGCGATCGGGTCCGGAGGCCCGGCCCGCCGGTCGGCGCCCCGACCGCGGATGCGCCCGGTCGTAGACCTCCAGGAGGCGGCGCGTGGTCACCGCCGTGTATTTCTGGGTCGTCGACAGCGAGGCGTGTCCCAGAAGCTCCTGGATCGAGCGCAGGTCGGCCCCGGCATTGAGCATGTGGGTCGCGAACGAATGGCGCAGCGCGTGCGGCGAGAGCCTGCAGAGGAGCGCCGCCTGGCGCAGACGGCGATCGAGGATCCGGCGCACGCTGCGGTCGGTCAGACGCCCGCCGCGCGCGTTGAGGAACACCGCGTCGCGATCCCGGGCCGCGCCGGCCGGAGACAGGAGCGAGCCGCGTGCCTCGAGATAGGGCCGCAGCGCCGTCACCGCCTTCCTCCCGATCGGCACCAGGCGCTCCTTCCTCCCCTTGCCGAAGACGCGCAGCATGCCGTCGCCGATCGCGGCGTCGAGGTCGAGGTCCCCGAGATCGGCCCCCTGCAGCTCGCCGACCCGGATGCCGGTGGCGTACAACAGCTCGAGGATCGCCCGGTCGCGCTTGTCCAGCACGCTCTTGCCGAAGGCGGAGTCGAGGAGCGATTGTACATCATCGGCCGTCATCGGGTGCGGCAGGCGCTTCTCGAGCTTCGGAGTCAGGACCGCCGCCGCCGGGCTCTGCGCCATCACCCCCTCGCGCACGAGGTGCCGGTAGAAGGAGCGGAGCGACGCGAGCTTTCGGGCCATGGTGGCGCGGCTCAGGCCGCGCTCGTGCAGGAACGAGAGGTAGGCGCGGATCGCCTGCTGATCGATCGCGGTCAGGGCCGGCAGCCGTCCGGGGAAGAGGCGCGCCTTCAGGAACGACTGGAACTCCCGCAAATCGGTGCGATAGCAACGGATCGTCTGGGGCGAGGCGTGGATTCCCAGCTCGAGGTGACGCAGGAACTCGTCGACGCGATCCATGCCGCGGATTCTACACCGGGAGATCTCCCCCGCCCGTGGTCGGCCCATCGGCGACCCGGCGCGCGGTGGCTCCCCGCCCCGGCGGAGCGAAGGGAGCGGGGGGTGATGAGATGCCTTGACAGGTTGGGCGTTCGCGGGGTAAAAGAGAAGCTCAACATCGACAGAGGGGCGTGAAAGTCCGCCCCGCGCGAGGGGTTGCTTGAAGCAGGCTCCAGGCGGGGCTGATGGGCGCAAAGGCTCCAGCCAAAGAGGTTCCATAGTTTCCTCGATGATCGCGCTCCCCGTCACCCCGCGGACCGCCATCTCCCGCCCGACCCCGGAGGAACTGCGCCGCCTGACG
>DASTNM010000141.1:0-4662 GCA_035762745.1 Candidatus Polarisedimenticolia bacterium | reverse complement strand
TCATAGCGCACGAACGCCAGCCGGGTCGCGCGGACCAGGGAGCCTCCGGCGAGCAGAAACAAGAGCAGCACCGTGACCGCGCGCCGCCCGGGTGTCACCACGCGATCGAGGACGGCCTCGGAGCCAACCCCTGCCAGCAGGGCCAGGGGCAGGACCAGATTCAGGACCAGCCATGGGGTCTTGTACGTGATCGAGGAATAGACCGCGACGATGGCAAGGCTCCAGGTCGTCAGAAAGATCCCGAACCGATCCCGCCGTCTCCACGTCGCCGCGCCGCCCAGAACCGCACCGGCGAGCACGACCACCTCGTCCCGCCCGAGGATCGAGACAAAATAGGTCCATGGTTTGCCGTGACCGTCCCCTGCCAGGGCGCGCCCTCCCCAGATCCGCAGCGCCCGCAGCGGATCGAGAAGAGCGCGCGGATCCGCGCCGGCCCGACTGTAGAGGAGTACGACGATCGCCACCGCCGCGAGCAGCGCCGCACCGACGCTCCTGGCCCGCGGCCGGGGAAGACCGGCGCGCTCCGACACGAGGAGCGCAGTGCCGATCGCCGCGAGTGTGAGGACTGCGGTCTCCTTGGTGCCCAGGAGCGCGCCGACGGCTCCCCCGGCGACCACCATCCAGACGGGACGCTCCGATCCGCATCCCTTGGCGAGTCCCACGATCAGGAGCAGCGTGAAGAAGGCGAGGTAGATCTCGTGGATATTGTCCCGCGAGTAGTAGACCATGGAGGGCGAGACCGCCAGCAGCAGCCCCGACGTCGCCGCACCCCGCCGTCCCAGGACCCCCCGCAGGAGCCAGGCGAGAGGCGCCATGAGCGTGCCCAGGAGGGCCGGCACCAGCCGCAGGGCGAAGGTTGTGACGCCGAGCCAGGCGATCGGCAGGGCGCTCAGGTAATAGAGGACCGGACCGTGATAGTTGGCCGGATCGTAGTGATAGATTCCCTCGCGCACCAGAGCGAGGATGAAGATGGCGTTACTGCCCTCGTCATTGTGCAGCGGTCGGACATCGAGGACGGGCAGCCGCACGACGGCGGCCAGCACCAGGATCAGCCACGGGATCAGCCAGGTGCGCCAGCCCTCCGTCCGATCCATGCCGTCCCTCGACCACGCTGCGGCGGCTCACTCGCCGAGAAACGTCATCTCGAGTCGCCGAGTGCGCGGGCCGTCCATTTCAAGCAGGAAGAGACTCTGCCAGGCGCCGAGGCGCAGGTCGCCGTCCACCACAGGGAGGGTCGCCGAGTGTCCGATCAGAACCGCCGTGAGGTGGGCTCTCGCATTGTCGTCGACGCGGTCGTGGTGGAACGGCTCCTGATCCGCCAACGGCACGAGCAGCCGGGACGCGAGCCGGACGAGGTCCTCCCGAAGCCCGGCTTCGTCCTCGTTGACCGTAAGGGCGCAGGTCGTGTGGGGCACGCTGACCACGGCGAGCCCGGACCTCATGCCCGTGTCGTCGAGAGCCTGACGCACCGTCCCGGTGACATTGACGATCGCGACTCGTGTCGGGGTCCTCACCTCGGCCGAGGCGCTCGCGGTGCGCATGGCGCGGCCTACTTGCCGCCGCCCACCAGGACGGCCACCCCCACCGTGGCGTCGAAGGAGAAGAAGGAGGGCGCCGGCGTGACCGGGGGATCCCCCCGCCACCGGTAGCCCTTCAGATCCAGGCGGAAGGCGATTCGGGGGGAGAAGAAATACTTGAAGCCACCCCCCACCCTCAGAAGCGTCCGGTCGACGCTCTCCGACAGGTCGCTGCGGTCGACCCTGATCTTGCCGGCGCCGAAGCTGAGGAAAGGCACCATCTTCTCACTCCCCTTGACGATGAAGTTCCGCAGGTAGTTGACGGTGTATTTCGTGACGTCGTAGGTGACACCGGGAAGGTTCGTGTCGGTGGTATCCCCCGTGCCGCGGTCGTAGTCGATCTCCAGCTCACGCTCCGCCTTGAAATGATATGCGCCGCGCACGCCGAACCCCGGCGTATTGTCGATCTTGCTCGAGTTGTCGTACTTGGCTGTGAAGGCGTAACCGCCGAACTCCCACGCGCCGTCGCTGTCGCGGGCCAGGGATGGTGACCCGCCAAGAATCGTCCCCGCCACGAGGAGCATTGGAATGATGCCGTACCGTCGCCAAGCTGGCTGCATGACCTCTGTCCTCCCTCGCCCCGGCCGCACCTGCGACGGGGATCCCGCATCGCCTGGCAACCCCTCCCCCGGGGGACCGACGATGAACGCAGGAGTATTGCCTTACACGCAGGCCGGGATCAACAGGAAAATGCCGCCGTGCGGTCTATTGACAGCGCCGCTCCCGGAGCGTAGACAAGCGCTTCGATGAGTCCCTCGAGCGCCCGAGCGCGCCTGCTCCCTGGTCTGTGCCTCCTGATCCTTGTCCTAGTGGCGGGCGACCATCGGGTCCATGCGGCGGCCGTCGGCAGGATCGCCGCCGTCAATATCGTCGATCCGGGCCCCGGTCCGGCGCACCGCCCGGTCTTCACCGAGGCCGAGGTGCGAGGCTTCCTCGACAAGTTCCTGGGCCTCCCTTGCGACCCGGTCGTGGTGGCCGAATCCCTGGCGCGACGTTACCGCTTCCTGGGGTATGTGCCGTCGATCACCGCCTCCTGCGAGGAGGGGGCGCTGGTCCTCTCGATCCGGGAGAGCAGCCACCGCATCGATTTGATCACCTTCGATCCGGGAGACTTGGCGCACCTCGGCCTCAAGGAATCGACCGACTACGAGGCGAAGCTACGACTCTATCCGGTGCCGGCCGGGGCCACGCGCGCCGTGCTGCGGGGGCTGCTGCAAACGCGGCCGGGTGACATCTACAATCACGAACGCTATCGGAGCGACAGCGAGGCGCTCCGCCGCCTCGGGTACGCCGTCGCCTTCGTCCCCGGGCCCGCGAGCGACCCCGCGGCTTATCCCTCCGGCGCCTACCTGGTGCAGAGCCTGGCGCCGCAGCCCTCGGAGAGCAGCCGCCGGCGCCGCCGGACCAACTACATGGGGGGGACCGCCTCTTACGGGCCGCGGGCGGGCCCTGCGGTGGGCGCGGTGTACGAGAAGGACGACCTGCTCGACCGGTTCGATCGCCTCACGCTGACGCCCCGATACAACGGCGGCCTGGGCGGGGACCTCGCATACACCGCACCGCTTCTGTCGGCGACCGAGGAGCCCCGGCGTCTCTACGACGTCGAGACGACGGTCTACTCTGATTTTCTCCAGAATCGTCTCCTCGACGGCCTCACGACGGACGAGAGACGCTCGGGAGCCTCGGTGACTCTCGGTCTCCGCCCCCTGGCGCTCCCGGCCCCCAACAACCTCAGGCTCACGTTCGGACTGCGCCACGAACGCGTCAACCTGAGCCGGGCGCTCCCGGGCCAGGAGGAGGAGAGGCTGACTGTTCTGCAGCTCGGCGCGGTGGAGGAATGGCGCCGCACCTTCCGCTGGCCCAGCCTGTCGGCCCGCCTCGCTCCGACCTTCGATCTCTCCAGGGCGGCGGGCGGGGCGGGGCGCAGCTTCGTGCGCCCCGGTCTCGACGCCGGCCTGCACGCCCGCCGGATGTCGGGCCTGGAGACCGACCTGCATCTCGTCGCGGGGACGCTGGATCGCCACGTCCCGTCGACCGAAGCGTGGAGTCTCGGCGGCGCGATGACGGTGCGCGGCTTCCGCGAGGATTCCTTCCTCGGCCGGCACCTGGGGGCTCTGCAGTCGGAGCTCTGGCTCCCCTTCGTCCGCCCGCAGCCGGCTCGACCGCTCCAGCCCGGCGTTCTCGAGGAGGACACCGGCGCGACGCCGTTCGAGCCCCGCGCCGCGCGCTTCCTCAAATGGGCCCTGTTCCTCGACGCGGGCATGGTCTCCGGAACACCGGACGGCCGGAACGTGCCGATCGCCGGGGCGGGGATCGGCCTGCGCTTCGCCGTGCCCCATCAGCCTCTCGTGGCCCGGCTGGATTACGGCTGGGGGCTGGGCGGCCGCGGAGGCGACGCCTTCCCGTACGTCTCGATCGCCTATCGCTTTTGAGGACCGGGCACCGGTTCCTCTCCGCAGCCGGGCCGCTACCCCTGTCCCGGCGCCAGCGCCATTCCGAGGAGTATTGCCGCGATGCTGATCCCCTGCCAGAAGGCGATCCGCTCGTTGAGAACCAGGCGCGCGAAGACCACGGTCACCAGCGGATAGGCGCCGCTCAGAGGAGTCGTGAGGGAGACCGGGCCGTAACGAGTCGCCACGATGAAGCCTATATCGCCCCCTGCCAGCATCCCCATCGGCACGAAGGAGCGGGCCCACTCCCCTCGAGCGTGCGTCCCGTGCCGGCCACGCACCACTCCGTAGAGACCGAGGGTCAGAAGCGCCCCGACGGTATTGAACACCATGACGTTCACCTCGTCGGCCCCCGGCAGGCGGTAGGCGGCCTTGAGCAGCGTCGCGGAGCAGCCCCAGAGGACGAGCGCGACAAACGACAAGGGGATCCAGCGCCGATCGGTCGGCGCCGACTCGGGAGCGGATGGGGCGTACGACAGGCCGATGCAGCCGCCGATCACCAGAGCGACTCCGACGTATTGTGTGGCCGAGAGGGCCTCGCCCAGGAAGAAGCGGGCGAACAGCACAGTCAGGGCAGGGTAGGCGGCGCTCAGGGTGCCGACGATTGCGATCGGCCCATGGACGATGGCCTGGAA
>DASTNM010000140.1:0-8733 GCA_035762745.1 Candidatus Polarisedimenticolia bacterium | reverse complement strand
CTACTCGGGGCAGGCCGAGGCCTCGTCGCGGCGCGGGGTCGTCTCCGGCGCGACGTCCCCGCGGGCCCCGAAGCTCTGCGCCGCCAGGCGGACGGCCAGGTCGCCGCCCAGAAGGGCGTCACGCACGATTCGGATCGGGTGGACGACCGGTCGCCGCGATCCCTGCTCGATCTGGATCTTGCAGGTGCCGCAGCCGGTCGCGACAATCCCGACCCCGGTGCTCTCGATGCTTTCGCGGAGCCGCCGCCCCATCCGCATCGACAGATCGAAGTTCTTCTCCTTCATCCCGAAGGTCCCGGCGATGCCGCAGCAGTGATCCTCTCCGATCGGCACCACTTCCACCGCGGGGACGAGGCGCAGGAGGCGCACCACCTCCTCCCCCAGCCCGCGCGCCTGCAGATGGCAAGGATTGTGATAGGTCAACCGCAGCGGGACGGGGCGCAGCCGCGCGCGCGTCCCGGCATCGCCCTCGAGGATCCGCAGCACATACGCGTGCAGATCCATGATGTGGCGGGCCAGCACCTCGGCCTGCGGGATCCCGAGCAGGCGCGGATAGTCCTCCACCAGGGCCAGACCGCACGACGGCGCGCTGTAGAGGACGGTGTAGCCGCGCCGCGCCAGATCGAGGAAGGTGGCCACGTTGCGCGCCGCCGCGGCGCGCACGTCGTCCAGATGACCGTAGGTGATCGCCGCGATCCCGCAACACTCCTGGCTTGGGATCGCCACCGTGCACCCGAGAGCCTCCAGCACCTCGACCGCCGCGCGACCCTCGTTCTCGACGTCCTGGTAGCCGCCGAAGCAGCCGTGGAAGTAGGCGACCTTCCGTCCTTCGGGATCGATCGAGGGAAGCCGGATCGCCAGCGGTTCGGACGCGAACGGTTGCATGCGGCGCTCCGCCGCCAGCCCTGTGAAGGCCCTCATCACGCGCCGTCCGAGCCCCGAGCGCAGGGCGGCGTTGGCCAGCGGCGCCAGGGCCGTTCCGAAGCGCAGAAGAGGGCCGCTCTGCGTGAGCACCCGGTCGGTCAGACCCTTCCCCTGCGATCGGACGTAGACCTCCTTGGCCATGATCGCCATGCCCGGGATGTCGATGGCCGTCGGGCATTCCGAGTGGCACAGCCGGCAGTTGACGCACAGGTCCATGATCCCCTTGAACGGCCCGCTCGCCATCACTCCGGGTTCCAGCCGGCCCGAGATCACCGCGCGCAGCAGATTCGCCTTGGCTCGGGCGCTGGCGGCTTCGTCCCCCGTCTCCAGGGCCACGGGGCAGTAGCTGGTGCAGGCGCCGCATCCGTGGCACTTCTCGATCTCCCGCTGCCAGGCCGGGTCGTCGATCGGGGTCGAGGTCGTCTTTCGCTGGTAGGACTCGCCGTAACGCAGGTCGTCGGTCAGCCGGGACGATCCATCGTGCACGATGATGCCGGGGTTGAGCAGGTCGCCGGGATCGAACAGTCTCTTGACCTCCCGGAAGACCCGGGTCAACGGCCCGTAGGCTCGCTCCAGGTAGGGCGTCCGCAGGCGGCCGTCGCCATGCTCGCCCGAAAGCGACCCCTCCATCGACATCACCAGATCGACGAACTCCTCGGCCACCACCTCCATTCGGCGCAGGTCGCGCGGGTCCTTCTGGTTCATCATCGGGTTGCAGTGCAGGTTGCAATCCCCGGCGTGACCGAAGATCGCCGCCTGCAGCTCGTGCCGGGAGAGAAGTGCCCGCAGCCGCCGCACGAATTCGGCCAGGCGCTCCGGGTGGACCGCCGCGTCCTCGATGAAGCGAGTGTTGCGCTGGCGCCCCTCGCGACGCGACAGGATCGGGGAGGCCGCCTTGCGCACCGCCCAGACCTTGGCGGTCTCCTCCGGCCGGATGGAGCGCCGCACCTCGGTCGCCAGCCGTTCGCGGCCCGTCAGGCGGGCCGCCAGTCCGGTCATCCGCGCCTGGACCTCCAGCGGCTCGTCGCCGTCCAGCTCGACGATCAGAATCGCCTCGGTGCCCCGTGGCAGGCCGACGCCGGTCGCCGGATCGGCCTCGCGGATCACGTCGACGAACGTACGGTCGAGGAGCTCCACGGCGGACGGGCGCGACTTCAGGATCTCGACCACCGCCGCGCCGGCGCGCTCCAGGTCATCGCACAGCACCAGCGCCGTCGCCTTCTCCTTCGGCACCGGGACGAGGCGAAGGGTCGCCTCGAGGATCAGCCCGAGCGTCCCCTCCGAGCCGACCAGGACGGGCGCCAGGTCGATCGTCCCGCCGAGCGCCTCCCGGAGCGCGTACCCGGATGAATTTCGCCGCGTCGCGGGTGATCGAGTTTCGACGAGACGGCGATGCCGATCCACGATGTCCCGCAGGCCGCCGGCCAGGCGGGACTGCGGATCCCCCCCGCCGTCGAGGGCCTCGCGCGCCTGCGGCCTGGTCTCCAGGATCGTCCCGTCGGCGAGCAGGACGCGCAGCGAGACGACGTTGTCACGCGTGGCGCCGTAGCGGATCGTGTGTGATCCCCCGGCGTTGTTGGCCAGCATGCCGCCGATCGTGCACCAGGCGGAGGACGAGGGGTCGGGAGCGAACTGCACTCCGCGGCGCCGCAGGAGCCGGTTGAGCTGCGCCTGGACGACGCCGGGCTGGACGCGCACCGTCCCGCGCTCCGGATCGATCGACGCCACCTTCGAGAAGTGCTTGGAGAAGTCGAGGATGATTCCGCGACCGAGCGTCTGCCCCGCGAGCCCCGAGCCCGCCCCCCGGGCGGTGAGAGGAATGCGGTGGCGGCGGGCGTAGTCGACCACCGCCAGCACGTCCGCCTCGTGGCGGGGCACCACGGCGCCCAACGGCATGACCTGGTAGATGCAGGCGGCGGTGCTGTACAGCGTCCGGTGCAGGGGATCGAACAGCACCTCCCCCTCGATCACATGCTTCAGGTCGTCCGCGACCGCCTCGGGATCCATGGACGCCGCCGAGCCCATCGCCTCATCCCCCGCGCTTCGCCAGCAGGCCCGCCACGTGCGCCAGCTCGGGCAGGATCAGCTTCCCCATCGCCAGCCGCACCGCCTTTTCGGATCCCGGCATCGAGAAGACCACCATGCCGCGGAAGGTGCCCGCCACCGCGCGGCTCAACATCGCCGGCGAGCCGATCTGACGGTAGCTGAGGGAGCGGAACAGCTCCCCGAACCCTTCCAGCCGCTTCTCCATGACACCGGTCACCGCTTCGAAGGTGGTGTCGCGCGGCGCGATCCCCGTGCCGCCGCTCAGGAGGACGACGCGCACGTCGCCGCGGGCCGCCAACCCCCGCAGGTGTGCCACGATCAACGCCGGCTCGTCTTTCAGGATGCCGTAATCGACGACGGGATGGCCCGCCTTGAGAAGGGCTCGGCGCAGAAAATCACCGCTGCGGTCGGTCGCGGGATCACGCGTGTCGCTGACGGTGACGATGGCGCAGGGGACGGCGGCGGGGTCTTCGCGGCGATGCGTCTGATGTCCCATGCCCCACCGCCGCGCCGCCTCCCCGGGCCGGGCGCCGGTTCCTCCACGGCGGGCCTCAGGCAGCGAGGTCCAGCAGGTAGCGCAGCAACGTGCGGACCGCCACGCCCGATCCGCCCCTCCTGATGTAGGAGTAATCCTTCTCGCCGAAGGCGGGCCCGGCGATGTCGAGATGCGCCCAGCGCATCCCGGGACGGACGAACTCCTGCAGGAACAGCGCGGCGGTGATCGCACCCCCCCAGCGGATGCCGGTGTTCTTGACGTCGGCGACGTCGCTGCGGATATGCTCCAGGTATTCGTTGTACAGCGGCAGAGGCCACATCGACTCCCCCGCCTTCGAGGCGGCGCGCAGGATGTCGTCGATCAGCGCCTGGTCGTTCCCCATGACGCCCGTGGCCATGGGGCCGAGCGCCACCACGACCGCGCCCGTCAGGGTCGCCAGGTCGATCGCCGTCCCCACCCCGTCCAGCGTGGCGGCGTAGGAGAGAACGTCCGCGAGCACCAGACGCCCCTCGGCGTCGGTGTTGCGCACCTCGACCGTCTTGCCGTTCATGATCTTCAGGATGTCGCCCGGGCGGATGGCATTGCCGCCCGGCATGTTCTCGGCCATCCCCATCAGCCCGACCACCTCCACCCGCGGCGCCAGCTCCGGGAGGGCACGAAGGACCGCCAGGACCGTCGCCGCTCCCGCCATGTCGCACTTCATCGTCTCCATGCCGTCGGCGGTCTTCAGGGACAGCCCCCCGGAATCGAACGTCAACCCCTTGCCCAGCAGAGCGATCTTGCCGACCGGCCGCTCCTCCGGGCGGTATTCGAGATGGATCAGGCGCGGCGGATTGTGCGACCCCTGCGAAACCCCCAGGATGCCGCCCATCCCGAGCCGTCTCATCTCCTCCGGCTCGATCACCTTGAAGCCGATCTTCGCCTCGCCCGCCGTCTCGGCCGCGATCTCGGCCATGCGCTGCGGCGTCAGGACGCCGGCGGGCTCATTGACCAGATCACGCGCGAAGTTCGTCGCCGAGGCGGTCGTTTCCCCGAAGGACAGCCCGTCGGAGACATCGCGTGCCGGCGCGTCGCCGGCGGCGATCCGCACCTCTCGCAGGTGGCGCCGACCGGGACGCCGCTCGGAGCGGTAGCGGTCGAAGCGATAGGTTCCGAGAAGGATCCCCTCGACGAGCGCCAGGGCCGCCTCCCGGGCCGCGAACGGCGCCGCCCCTTCCTGCAACAGCGGCACGGCGACTCGTGCGGCTCCGACCCGATCCGAGGCGATCATCGCCTCCCCCAGGTATCGACGGTAGCGATCGAGCGTCAGCTCGTCCTTGGGGCCCAATCCCAGGATCAGGTAGCGGCGGCAGCGCAGGCCATCGCCTGACGGCGCGTGCCACAGCAGATGCCGCCCGGCCCGCCCATCAAACAGGTCCCCCTTCG
This sequence comes from Candidatus Polarisedimenticolia bacterium, assembly GCA_035762745.1. GTDB lineage: Bacteria > Acidobacteriota > Polarisedimenticolia > Gp22-AA2 > Gp22-AA2 > DASTNM01. The sequence goes on along the minus strand of DASTNM010000140.1, from coordinate 3,842 downwards.
ATACGGCGGCGAGCTTCTCGGCGAGAGCCGTCCCCACGGGGCCACCGATCCCCGGCTCGCCCTTGTACTTGTAAACAACTCCGACGTCGGCCTCCAGGCCGGCGAGATCCCCCTGGCTGGCCTGGAACCGAAGGGCGCCGCTCATGCCCGCCCTCGCACGAGGGCACGCACGCGCGCCGTCAGGGCGGCAGGCGACAGTCCGACCTCCTCCAGGAGCTGCGCCATCGACCCGTGAGTCACGAACCGGTCGGGGAGGCCCAGGTGGTGCAGTCCGCCGACCGTCAATCCCGCCTCTCCGAGGAACTCATGCACGCCGCTGCCGAAGCCTCCCCGCAGGGTGTTCTCCTCGAGCGTGATCAGGATCGGATAATGCGCCACCAGGCTCCGGAGCAGCTTCTCGTCGAGAGGTTTCACGAAGCGACAGTTGACCAGGCCGATCGAGAGGCGATCCTTGAGGAGCTCCTCCCGCACGATCTCCGCGGAGTCCACCATCGATCCGACCGCCAGCAGACAGGCGTCCTCACCATCGTGCAGAGTCTCCCAGGTGCCGATCGGAATGGTCCTGGGACTGCGGCCGGGGGTGAACCTGCCGCTCGGCCGTTTCGGGTATCGGATCGCGAACGGGTAGACCTCCTGGTCGATGGCCGTCCTGAGCAGATCGCACAGCTCGTCGCCGTCCTTGGGAGCCGCGATCACGAAGTTCGGCACGGCCCGCAGGTACGACAGATCGAACGCCCCGTGGTGCGTCGGGCCATCGGCGCCGACCAGCCCCGCGCGGTCGAGACAGAACGTGACCGGAAGACATTGCACGCCGATGTCGTGGATCACCTGGTCATAGGCGCGTTGCAGGAAGGTCGAGTAGATCGCCACCACCGGCCGCATGCCGGAGATCGCCAGGCCTCCCGCGAAAGTGACCCCGAACGCCTCGGCGATGCCGACGTCGAAGAAGCGCTCCGGATGTCGCGCCTTGAACTTCACCAGTCCCGTGCCATCGGCCATCGCCGCGGTGATGGCGGCTATCTTCGGATTCTCGTCGGCCAGACCGATGAGCGCATCGGCGAAGACCTTGTTGTAGTCGGGCGCCGCGGCCTTGCCTCCGACGGCCAGGGCTCCGGAAGCCGGATCGAAGGCGCTGACACCGTGGTAGACGCAGGAGTCGGCCTCGGCGAAAGCGTAGCCTTTTCCCTTCTTGGTGATGACATGCAGCAGTTTCGGTCCCTTGACGCTCTTGAGGTTGGTCAGAACCGGGATCAGCTCGTTCAGGTCGTGCCCGTCGATCGGGCCGTAATACTGAAAACCGAGGGCCTGGAAGAGCCCTCCGGGCACGACGACCTCCTTCAGGCTGCGCTCGAGCCGCTTCGCCAGCTCGCCGGCTTCTTCGCCGAGCGGCATGCGACGCATCATCGACCGGATCTCGTCCTTCAACCTGTTGTAGGCCTTGCTGCTCGTGACGCTGGTCAGGTACTTGGAGATCGCCCCGACATTGGGCGAGATCGACATCTCGTTGTCGTTCAGGATCACCAGCAGGTCACGGCCGGAGTGCCCGGCGTTGTTCAGCCCCTCGTAGGCCATGCCGCCGGTCATCGCCCCGTCTCCCGTGACCGTGACGACGTGGTAGCTTTCCCCGGCGGCGTCGCGCGCTACGACCATCCCCATGGCGGCGGCGATCGAGGTGCTGGCGTGCGCCACACCGAAGGCATCGTAGGGCGATTCGGCGGGAGAGACAAATCCGGCCAGTCCCTGGTACTGACGCAGTGTCGGCAGTCGGTCTCGCCGCCCCGTGAGGACCTTGTGCCCGTAAGCCTGGTGCCCCACGTCCCAGACGATCTTGTCGCGCGGCGCGTCGAAGACGCAGTGCAGCGCAATGGTCAGCTCGATGGTCCCCAGGCTCGGCGCCAGGTGGCCGCCGGTCTTGGAGACAACCTCGATGATGTACTGCCGCAGCTCGGCGGCGAGCTGCTCGAGCTCACGGGCGCTCAGGCGCTTGACGTCGGCCGGAGAGTTGATCGACTGCAGGAGCGTGGCGGTGGCGCCCGAGCGCACGGGCTCTCCCGCCTTCTCGCCCACCTGTTCCCCGCTCCGGACGACCGGCACGCTCATCTTGCCTGTGATCGCTTCCGACATCGGGACCTCGCCCCGCGCTTCGGGAATCTTCGGCCGGATCAGGGAATTCGGTGCTTCAGCGCCGACATGGGCGCCTATCTTAGACCCCCGGCCGCGAGGGGGTCAAGGACGCTTCCCCCCTGAGGCCGCGCCGGCGGGCGGGCACGAACGCTGTGCTATAGTGCGCCCCCCCGGGGGCGCTGCGGCATGATCCCGTTGAAAGACGACAATCCGACCCGCACCGTGTCGTTCGTCACCCTGGCGCTGATCACGGCGAACGTGGCCCTGTTCCTTTGGCAATTTCTGCTGCCGCCACACGAGCAGCAGCTGCTCGTCCTCAACCTGGCGGTGATCCCGTTCGAGGTCACCCGCTTCCGGCCCTCGGGAGGCGGGGCTCTCCTCTACAACGGCATGACCCTGCTGACGGCGATGTTCCTGCACGGAGGGTGGCTGCACCTCGGGGGGAACATGCTCTATCTCTGGATCTTCGGCAACAACATAGAGGACGTCATGGGGCATCTTCGTTTCCTGGCCTTTTACCTGCTGTGCGGCCTCATCGGCTCGGTCGCCCAGATCGCCGCCGCCCCCGACTCGAAGACCCCGATGATCGGCGCCAGCGGCGCCATCGCCGGGGTCCTTGGCGCCTACCTCGTGATGTTCCCGGCCGCGCGCGTGCTGACTCTGCTCTATTTCTTCGTGTTCGTGAGGGTGGTCGCCATCCCTGCGTCGATCGTCCTCGGCTTGTGGTTTCTGATCCAGCTGGTGAGCGCGGGGCGAATTTCCCCCGGAGGGGTCGCCTGGTTCGCGCATATCGGCGGCTTCGCCACAGGTCTGATCCTGATCGTCCCGTTCCGGCGCCGCCGCTCCCGCCAGAGCCTCTACTGAGAGTCGGCGGCCTCGCCGAGAGTCAGCCCGGCTGTCGCCAACGCCTGACGCACTCTCCGATGCAGATCCTCGAGAGTGCCATCGTTGTTGATCAGCAGATCGGCCAGTGCCAGGGTGGCCAGGAGCTGCTGGCCCGCCTCCGTGGTCGAATTCTCGAGCGCCTCCTTGCGAGCGAACTCGCTCAGGGTGGCGCCGTCGCCGACCCTTCCGCGGCGCAGCGAGCGTTCGAAGCGGAGAACCTGGGGGGCGTCGACCCCGAGCAGCAGGAAGCGGGGCAGCGTGCGGAGCACCATGACCTCCCCCGGGCTGCGGATCGAATCGACCACCGCGCGCCCCTCGAGCCGCGGCAGGACGCGCAGAGCCAGCGCCCCGGGCCCGCCCGCAGTTCGGATGAGGACCCCGATTCGGATCAGGTTGTCGCGCGTGTGGTCGAGCCCCTGGCGCGAGGCCTCCTCGCGCACAACGTCGGAGAGGGAGTGGAGGGTGAAGCGATGGAGCGCCAGGTACTTGGCGACCTCCCCCTTACCGGAGGCGTTGGGACCGGTGAGACCGAGGACGAGGGTCGGGGAGGGCTCGTCGGGGGCGATTCTCGCGTCTCCTCAGGGGGAGGACTCGGACGCTGGCGGGGCCTCTTCGACCGGGGGCTCGGCCGTTTCGGGGGTCGCGGCCGAATCCTCCGGAGGCGTCGCGCTCTCATCCGCCGGGGGCTGGCTCTGATCCGCATCGTATGGACTCGGATCGGGGGGCGGCCGAGGTGGCTGGTTCTCCGAGGTCGGCGGGGGTTCCGGGACGGCGGCCCCTTGCTGCCCTCTGCCGCGTCCGCGGCCGCCAAGGCCGGGTCGGCCGCCTGCCCT
>DASTNM010000139.1:0-5733 GCA_035762745.1 Candidatus Polarisedimenticolia bacterium | reverse complement strand
CATGGCGGAGGCCCGAAATATACGAGGAGCCTCCCCGGCGGTCGAGGACTTTCCGCGCTCACAGATCCGTCAGCAGTCGGAGGGCTCGCAGCAGCGCCGGTCGGCGTGGCAGGTGGAGGCGGAGACCAGCCCCTCGTCCGGCCCGATGACCCGCATCGTTCGCAGGCACCAGAACTGGGCGGTGGTCGACAGCTCGGCGGTCTCGAGGGTCTCCTCGGTCGTCCCGTAGTAGTAGCGCTTGGTGCGCAGGTGGCGGCAGAGACCCGGAAGGCCTTTGGATTCCATAATCGTAACCCCACCTTTATATATGCGACTCGTGACTCACGCCGGGCCCAGGTCGGGCGCACCCGGGGCGAGATCGTGCAGCAGCACCCGGCGCACCAGCGCCTTCGCCAGGGGGATCTTGTAGCCGTTGTGCTCCATCGGCAGCGCCTCGGCGAGGGCGGCGTCGGCCGCCCGGGCCGCAACCGCGGCGTCGATCACCTTGCCCGCCAGCGCCTTCTCGGCCTCCTTCGCCCGCCACGGGATCGGCGCCACGCCGCCGAGCACCAGGCGCGCCGAGGCGCAGGTGTCGCCTTCCAGCCGCACCAGGGCGGCGACGCTCACCAGGGCGAAGTCGAAGGAATCCTTCTCCTTGAACTTGAGGAAGGCGTTCCTGGCGCGAGTCGGGGGGACGGCCACCTCGGTGACGATCTCCCCCGGCTGGAGGATCGTCTCGTGGTCGAGGCGCACGCTCGGCAGGACGTAGAACTGCTCGAGCGGCAAGTCCTTCTTGCCTCCCGGGCCGACGACGGTGACGCGCGCCTCGCAGGCGATGAGAGCCGGCGCCAGATCCGAAGGGTGCACGATGAACGACGGCCCGCCCCCGAGGACCGCGTGGTAGCGGCTCTCCCCGGTGGTCGTGAAACAGACGTCGCCACCCTTCTTGAGGCACTTGTGCAGAGGGGAGCGGTAGTACCAGCAGCGCGGCCTCTGGCAGAGGTTGCCGCCCACCGTGCCGACGTTGCGGATCTCGGGCGAACCGACGCTCAGGGCCGCCTGGGCGATCGCCCGGAACTCGTGGCGCAGACGATCGTGCGCCGCGACCGACGCGAGAGTCGCCAGGGCGCCGAGACGCAGCGTGCCGTCGGCGTCGAACCGGATTGCCGCGAGCCCCGGCACCGACTTGAGGTTGACCAGCGTCTCCGGCTCGACCAGCCGATCCTTCATCTCGCCCAGAAGGTCGACCCCGCCGGCGATCAGCTTCGCCCGCACCCCTTCCTTGGCCAGGAGCCGGGAGGCGCCCTCGATCGAGTCGGGTTCGACGTAGGCGAACGGGCGCATCTCAGGCCTCCTTCGTCCCGGCCAGGGCGGCGAGGATCCGGTCGGGGGTGAGCGGCAGCTCCGTCATCCGCACCCCGAGGGCGTTGCTCACGGCGTTGGCGATCGCCGCCGCGGTCGGCACGACCGGCGGCTCTCCCAGCCCCTTGACACCGATGCTGTTGGCCGGGTCGTAGACCTCGACCAGGATCGGCACGATCTCCGGCATCTCGAGGGTGCCGGCGACCTTGTAGTCCTCCAGGTTGGCGTTCAGAACGTTGCCGGTCGGCGAGTCGATGACGCGCCTCTCCAGGAGGGCGTACGACAGCCCCATGATCACGCCGCCGTTCACCTGGCTCTCGGCGGCGAGCCGGTTGATGACCCGCCCGCACTCGTGCGCGGCGGTGACCTTCAGGACCCGGACGCGCCCGGTCTCGGGATCGACCTCGACCTCGGCGAACTGCGCCCCGACCAGCTCGGCCGCCCGGTCCTTGTAGTTCTCGGCGCGCGACGCCTGCGCGGCGATGACCGCCGTCTTGAGCCGCGACGCCCCCTGCGCGAACGCCAGCGACTTGCCCCCGTCCTTCGCCACGACCCGGCCGCCGTGCAGATCGAGATCCTCAGGCTTCGCGCCGAGGGCCGGGGCGACCGACTTGAGGTATTTCTGCCGCGCCCCTTCGGCGGCGGCGCGCACCGCCGGCAGGATCGAGTTGAGCGTCACGCTGCCGCCGGAGGCGGGAGAGTACATCCCGGTGCCGGTGTCGCCCAGCGTGACGCGCACCTGCTCCGGCTTCAGACCGAGCACTTCGGCGGTGACGATCGCCATGGCGGTGCGTGTCCCGGTGCCTATGTCCTGGGTGCCGCAGATGCATTCGACCGCTCCGTCGGTGTGGATCTTGACCGTGGCTTCGGTCGGCGGCCCGCCGTAGACCGGCCAGACGGCGGTCCCCATCCCGAGGCCGCGCAGCGGCTTCCCGGAGGCGCGGGCGGCGCCCTGGGCGGGCGGGGCCTGGCGGCGCTCCCAGCCGATCGCCTTCGCCGCCAGGGCGTACTGCTCCATGAGCGGCTTCGCGGGCCGCTCGATGTAGTTCTTCCGGCGCAGGTCGAGCGGGTCGAGGCCGAGGCGATCGGCCAGCTCGTCGAGGGCCGACTCGAGGGCGAACGAACCCTGCGGGAAGCCGGGGGCGCGGAAGGGCATGGCGAACCCGGTGTTGAGCAGCACGTCCTGCTCTTCGCTCCTGAGGTTCGGGCAGGCGTAGGTCATCCAGATCGGGCCGGAGACCCCCGCCCCGCCGGCGATGCCGCCGCTGCCGTAGGACTTGAGGTGGATCGCGGTCAGCGTCCCGTCGCGTTTCGCCCCCACCTTGATCCATTGGACCGAGGAGGGGCGGTTGCCGGTGGCGAGGTTCTCCTCGTGGCGGTCGAGCATCAGCTTGACCGGGGCCTGCGCCCTCCTCGCCAGCAGCGCCGCGGTCGCGCCGACGACGCCGGCGCCAAACTTGGCGCCGAAGCCTCCGCCGAGGTACTCGGTGATCACGCGCACGTCGGCCGGCGGGATCTTGAAAAACTTGGCCAGGTCGTCCCGGAACCCGAAGACTCCCTGGGTCGAGGCCCAGACGGTCAGCGTCTTTCCCTCCCAGCGCGCCACCGCACCGTGCGGCTCGAGCGCGTTGTGCAGCGCCACCGGGGTGCGGTAGGTCCCCTCGACCACCTGGTCGGCCTGCTTGAAGCCGGCCTCGACGTCCCCCTGCTCGCGCACCTCCGCCTTGAGGGTGTTGTCGTGCTGCGGGAAGACGCGCGGGGCGCCGGGCTTGCGCCCCTCGTCCAGGTCGACGACGTGCGGCAGCGGCTCGTACTTGACCTCGATCAGGTGCAGGGCGTCCTCGGCGATCTCCTGGGTGGTGGCGGCCACCGCCGCGACCTCTTCGCCCGCGAACAGGACGCGGCGCTTTCCGGCGGGCGGCTCCGCCTTGGCCGCCTCATCGACCGGGCGGCCGGAATCCTCCGATTCGACCGCGGCGAAGAACTCGGGGGTCTCGAAGGTGATGACCGCTTTCACCCCGGCGAGGCGCGCGGCCTTCGACGTGTCGATCGTCACGATGCGGGCGTGGGGGTGCGGGCTGCGCAGGATCTTCCCGAAGAGCATCCCGGGGAGCGTGACGTCGTAGGTGTACTTCGCCCGCCCCGTGACCTTCGCCGGTCCGTCGAGGCGCGGCACCGCCGTGCCGACGACGTCCAGGCGCGTCGCAGCGTCCCAGATCGCCGGCTCGCCGTCCGGGACCTGGACTTCGACCTCCTCGAGGCGGGCTCCGTAGCCGATGCGGACCTTGCGAGTCTCTGCCATCTACGTCGTCCTCCCCGCCTTCACCGGCCGCCCCGCGGCCGCCAGCACCGCCTCGAAGATGCGCGGGTAGGTTCCGCAACGACAGATGTGGCCGCAGAGCGCCTGGCGCACCTGGTCGAGGCTCGGCTGCGGAGTCTCGTCCAGGAGCGCCTTCGAGGCGACGACGAAGCCCGGCGTGCAGAAGCCGCACTGCAAGGCGTCTCTGGCGACGAACGCCTCCTGCAGCGGGTGCAGGTCTCCCTTCGGAGCGATCCCCTCGATGGTCGTGATCGACCGCCCGCGGGCATCGACCGCCAGAAGCATGCAGGCGTAGACCGGTTTGCCGTCGAGAAGCACGGCGCAGCCGCCGCACTCGCCGCGGTCGCAGATCTTCTTGGCGCCGGTCAGGTCGAGCCGGTCCCGGAGCGCGTCGAGCAGCGTCACCCGCGGCTCGATCCTCAGGCTCCTGGGCTGGCCGTTGATCTTCAGATTGACCTGGACCGGTCCGGGACCGAGCGTCCCCGGCGCTCCCGCCGCCGCGCCCTCCCGGCGCGGCGCCTCGGCCGCCAGGAGCCCCGCGCCGAGGGCCCCGCCGCCCACGCCGATCCCCTTCAGGAAGGCCCGCCGGGTGAGGCCGTGGCCGCGGCGTTTGCGCTTCTTTCCCTTCGATTGCTCCATCGACTCCTCCGGGCACGGCCCAGAGGGGCCGCGATCGATCGCTGGTTCAGTGGGTCTTGAAACTGGTCCGGCTCTCGGGAGGCGGCAGGTCGACCGGCGCATTGAGGTTGACGAGGATCGCCGCGTCCTCCCAGGGTAGAAGCCTCACGCGCGTCTCGTCGCGGCGCACCACCGCCTTCAGGCCCTCGCCTTCCTCGGTGACCCCGATCAACTCCGAGAACAGCGAGCAGCAGAACAGCGGTGGATGCCCCCGGCGGCCGTGAAACGAAGGAACGATGATCGTCCGCCGCTCGACCGCGGCACCGCGATCCCACTCCTCCTCGGCCGCCGCGATCAGCGCGTCGAGCAACCGGCTGTCGAGCGGCTGATCGACCGCGACGATCAGGATGCCGTCGGGGCGCCGCGCCAGGCTGGTGAGCCCGGCGCGGATCGACGCGCTCTTTCCCTCGGCGTGTCGCGGGTTGTAGACGGCGCGCGATTTCCAGGCAGGCCGCAGCGGGGGGCGGACCAGCGGCCCGAGGCGGTCGGCCTCGCGGCCGAGGACGACGATGCACTCGTCGAGACGGCTCTTCTGGATTTGCTGCAGCTGGTGCGACAGGAGCGGCTGGCCGCGCCAGGGAAGGAGCGCCTTGGGAGTTCCCATGCGCTCGGAGTCGCCGGCCGCGAGCAGGATTGCGACGACGTCCATCTTCGACCTCGGCCGTTTAGAGAGTCGGTGCGGGCGCCGCAACCGGCGCCGTCTCTTCCTTCTGTTCCGGCTTCGGGTTCACGTCCAGCTCGGGGCTGTACGGGATCAGCGTCACCTGCGACGAGGCGTCGAATGACTCGTCGAAGTTGTACATGGTGATCGCATCCCACGGACAGACCTCCGCGCACAGGGCGCAGCCGATGCACTTCTCGGGCTCGATGATCGCCAGGTTGTTGGGCGCGTCGGGCGAGGAGATGTAACGGATGGCGTCGACCACCGAGTCCTTGACGGTCACCGTCTCGCAGAACGCCACGCAGGCCGGCGAGTTGGCGCAGCCGGAGCAGCTGTTCTGGTCGACCACCGCGATCCGCTTGGGCGGCTTCTTCAGGAATTTGTTCTTGTAATCCGCGGGCGCAGCCATGATCGAGTCCGTCCGAACGCCTTTTGGAGTGGCGTCCCAGTCTCTCACAACGCCGGGATCGGTTCAAGCCCCCGGCGGCCCCCTCATGCCAGCACCACCGCCGGTCGCAACAGTCGCACGCTGCTCGCCAAGCGTCGTGCGTAGGTCTCCCAGCAGATCCGCCCCAGCGTCAGCCAACTCAAGGCCCGTCGTCTCGAGGTGTTCGCCATCCAGCGCCGGTGCTCCCGGTCCCGCTCCGCCTGCGCCCCCACCGAGGTCAGTCACAACGTCGCCAGCGCCAGCACCATCAGCAGCCGCTCGTAGCGCCCGCAGTCACTGAGCCGC
>DASTNM010000138.1:0-4730 GCA_035762745.1 Candidatus Polarisedimenticolia bacterium | reverse complement strand
GCCGCCCACTCCGGCGATCTGGCGAAGGGGGTCTGCGGAGCGAAGGCGCGCGACGACCAGATGTCGGTGTATCGCAAGCAGCTCGACTGGGAGGGGCAGTACCGCCTGGCGCTCGATCCCGAGAAGGCGCGCGAGATGCGCCGCCTGAGCGAGGATTACGACAAGGCTGTCTGCACCATGTGCGGGACCCTCTGTTCCATGCAGCTGGAGAACACGCGGCACAAGCTGGGCGAGGTGCTGACGACGCCGGAGGACGAAGCGGCGCACCGCCACGTCCGTGTCGGGTCGTCCGCCTACCGACGGGATCGGGAGATCGCGCACTGATGAACCGGCTCCGGAGAGGTTACGTCGAGGCGTGCGGGCTGGGGACGATCGCCGAGAAGGTCCTGGCGAAACAGCGCCTCGATCGGCAGGATGGCCTGACGCTCTGCCACCACCCCGATCTGCTGGCGATCGGGATCCTCGCGAACCAGGTGCGGGAGCGGCTGCATGGCGACGACACCTACTACATCATCAATCAGCATATCAACCACACCAACATCTGCGTGGCGGGCTGCAAGTTCTGCGCCTTCTACCGCACGGCCAGGCAGCCGGACGCCTACGTGCTGTCTCCGCAGGATGTCGAGAAGCGGATGCTGGAGCACATCGATGAGCCGATCCGCGAGGTTCATATGGTCGGCGGCGTGAACCCGGAGTTGCCTCTCGGCTACTACACCGATGTGATCCGGGCCATGAAGCGGGTCCGGCCGGGGGTTCATGTCAAGGCCTTCACGATGGTCGAGATCGCGGCCATGGCTGAGAACTTCGGGATGGGGGTCGAGGAGGTTCTTCTGGAGCTCAAGGCGGCCGGCCTCGGATCGATCCCGGGTGGCGGAGCGGAGATCCTGACCGATCACGCCCACCAGGTTCTCTTCAAGGGCAAGATCGACCACCGGGCCTGGATTGAGATCGCCAAGACGGCCCACCGGTTGGGATTGAAGAGCAACGCCACGATGATGTTCGGCCATGTGGAGACGGTGGAGGATCGGATCGACCATATGCTCTTGCTGCGCGAGGCGCAGGATGAGACGGCCGGCTTCATGGCCTTCATCCCGCTGGCGTTCCACCCAGAGAACACGCGGCTGTCGCATCTCCCCAAGCCCTCGGCCACCGAGGAGCTGCGCCAGGTTGCAGTCGGCCGCCTGATGCTCGACAACTTCCCGCACGTCAAGGCCTACTGGGTCATGATGACGCCGCGGGTCGCCCAGGCAGCCCTTGATTTCGGGGCCGATGATCTCGACGGGACGGTGGTGACTGAAGAGATTTACCACCGCGCCGGCTCGACCTCGCCGCAGATGATCACCCGCCGCCAGATGGTGGCAATGATCGAGGAAGCGGGTCGCGTGCCCGTCGAGCGCGATACGCTGTACAACCCGATCTCCCGGCCCGCCGTCAAGGCGCCGGCGGCCCAGACCGGGCCACCGCCTCCCATGCCTGGTGAGCGGACGCCGCGCTCCGTGGCGGAGATCACACCCTAGGAGCCTGGATGCGGGGACGGGAGGCCCGACCACCCCGGAGGGGACAGGTCCGCGGGGATGTGTCATTGCTCGTCCACGTCAACGGACGTCTGGTCCCCGAATCGGAGGCCTCGATCTCGGTCTTCGACCGGGGGTTCCTGTTTGGGGACGCCGTCTTCGAGTCGATGCGTGCCGTCGCCGGGACGGTGTTTCGCCTCGAGCGGCATGTCGCCCGTCTGCGGCGCTCCGCCGAGGGGATCGGTCTCGAGGCGCTGCCGCCGCCAGCCACGATAGGCGCGGGGGTGGCCGGGCTCCTGAGGGGAAACGCGTTGCTGGACGCCCGTATCAGGGTGACGGTGACTCGCGGCCCCGGACGGCCGGGGGACTATCTCGACGCCCCGGGACCGCCGAACGTCGTCATGAGCGCGACCCCATTCACCGGCCTCGATCCGGTCCACCACGAGCGTGGCGTGGCGATCGCCGTTCCACGGCGGCGGCAGATTCCACCCGCCGCCCTGGATCCATCCATCAAATCGACCAGCCGGCTCAACCTCGTCCTGGCACGCCGCGAGGCGCGCGCTCAGGGGGGGTTCGAGGCGGTGCTGCTCGACGCCGACGGGTGCCTGACGGAGGGGACGGCCAGTAACTTCTTCCTGGCCGCGACCGGCAGACTCTTCACGCCTCCGGTCCCCGAGGGGGTCCTTCCCGGGGTGACCCGCGAGGTGATCATCGTTCTGGCACGCGCCGCCGGGATCGACGTGGCCGAGGAGCCGATTCCGGCCAGCCGCCTGCTCGACGCCGAGGAGGTCTTTCTGACCAACACCTCGTGGGAGGTGCTGCCGGTCGTGAGCGTCGACGGACGCTCCATCGGCGGCGGCCGCCCCGGCCCGATGGCGCGCGATCTCCTGCGGCGCTATCGCGATCTCCTGCGGCGCGAGTGCGGCGGTGGGTGACCCGCTCCTCCCCGTCTCCCCGCCGCCGCGTGCCTTGGTGTCGGACTATCCATCCTGGGTCGAGCCGCTCGACGCCCTCGAGACGCTCCGCGGTCGGCGGCATCCGGCCCTGCTCCTGAGCGCTCTCGAGGGTCATCCATCCTCGCGCTTCTCGATCCTGGCGTGCGACCCGCCGCTCGTTGTCGCGCTGCGCGGCGGGGAGGCCACTCTCGCCTGGGCGGAGAGCGGCCGGCGCGAGGATCGGCGGGTGGTCCGCGATCCGTTCGATCTGCTGCGCGCCCTGGCACCGGCCGCCGCGGTCGAGAGCGTCGAGGGACTGCCGTTCGCGGGCGGGGCGATCGGCTACCTGGGGTATGGGCTGCGACGCTCGGTCGAGAGCCTGCCCGGCGATCGCTCCGCGCCGCTCGGACACCCCGACGCCTGGTTTGGGCTCTACGACTCCGCCGTGGTCTTCGACCACACGGAGCGCCGCGTCGTGATCCTGTCAGTCGGCCTTGGGTCGGGTGACGACGGGCGGCGACGGGCGCGCGCCAGGGAACGCCTCGGAGACCTGCGGCGCTGCCTGGAGCGGGCGAGTCTTCCGACTGAAGGCCGACGGACGCCGGTTGCATCTCCCCGCCAGTCCGCCCTCTTTGCGACACCACGGGAGGAGCACCTCCGGCGCGTCGCCCGGGCCCTCGACTACATCGCCGCCGGTGACCTCTACCAGGTGAACCTGTCGCACCGGATCGAGTGTCCCTTCGAAGGGGACCCGATCGCTCTGTTCCAGGAGCTGTCGCGACGCAACCCGGCGCCCTTCGCCGCTTACCTCGACGCCGGTCCCTTCCAGATCGTCTGTGCCTCGCCGGAACGCTTCGTGAGCCTGCGCGACGGCGCCGCGCTGAGCAGCCCGATCAAAGGGACTCGGCCGCGGGGAGCGGACGCGGCCTCGGACGAGCGATTGGCCCGGGACCTGGCGCGCAGCGCCAAGGACCGGGCCGAGAACGTGATGATCACCGACCTCGTACGCAACGACCTTGGGCGCGTCTGCGAACCGGGCAGCGTGCGGGTCGAGAAGCTTTGCGCGCTCGAGTCGTTCACCACGGTTCACCACCTCGTCTCGACGGTCGGCGGCCGCTTGCGCCCCGACCGGGACCGGGCCGACCTCCTGCGGGCCCTGTTCCCGGGAGGGTCGATGACCGGTGCGCCGAAAGTGCGGGCCATGCAGGTTCTCGATGAGCTGGAAGAGGAGGAGCGGGGAGTGTATTCGGGAGGGATCGGTTACCTGTCGTTCGATGGGGGGCTGGATTTCAACATCGTCATCCGCACGATCCTGTGCGCCTCCGGCCGGGCGCATTTGCGGGTCGGGGGGGGGATCGTGGCGGACTCTGATCCGGAGGAGGAGTACCGGGAGACTCTCGACAAGGCCCGGGCCCTGCTCGAGGTTCTCGGGGCGGGTTAGAAGCGAAGACCGAAATTGAGGGTCGCCCAGTCCTGTCCTTCCGGTGACCATCCACCGGCAAGCACCGCGCGACCTCGCGCTCCGAGCGCATGATCGAAGGCCAGGCGCACCGAGCGATCGAGGATTGGCACCTCGATGCGGCCGGTGGTGCCCAGGAAGCGGGCGCTCAGGATAATCCGCGGGTGGGCATCGAGCTTCAGCCCGAGGCTGGCCCCGGGGGGCTTGTCGGCGCGCGCTCCACAATTGCCCGTCGCCCCTCCGCCGGCACCGCATGGTCCGGCCTCCGGAGCCCGCGCTCCACCGGTCCCGGCGCGGAAGCGTACCAGGTTGTCCAGCGATTGCAGCACCTGCGCCAGCCCTGGAGTGCCGCGGGCCACCTCCTCGAGGCGGTCGTCCAAGGTGCGCTTGAAGCCACGTGAGATGATTCTTTGCGCCTGGCGCGCGCGCTGCTCCTCGATCGACGAATCGTCGATGTCGGGGATCACCCCCCCGGCATGAAGGCTCTCGAAACGGTAGCGGCGCGCCTCGCGCTGCATGCCGGCGATGAGGCGCTCCGACAACCCCGGAGATGAGAGGCCCCGCAGAGTCTCGCCACGGAACGAGGTCGACGCGACCATGGCGTCGCCCGTTTCGAATCGAGGGGTGGTGACGCCGGTCGACCCGTGGCCTCCGAAATCCCGGAAGCCGGTCACCGGAAAAGGGGTCAGGCGGAAGGAAAGGTCGGCGAGCGTCCGAGCCGAGGGACTGGTGGGCGATGGGGGGGCGGGCGGCTCCGCCGCCAGGATCGCACTGCGCCAGCCGAGGATCCCGACCAGCGTCATCGGCAACCTCCAGCCGACA
>DASTNM010000137.1:0-2328 GCA_035762745.1 Candidatus Polarisedimenticolia bacterium | reverse complement strand
CGAACGCGAGGACTCGGTCGTCGCCGCCTTCTGGGAGGCGGGCTGTCTCGGCGTGCAGGTGCTCTCCACCGCCCGCAGCCGCCACGACCCGCGCCTGACGCTGTGTGCCTATTTCCCCGGCCGCTCCGGCCGGCGCCGGCTCGAGTCACGCCTGGCGAGGGCGTTCGGCGCCGCGCCGGAGGGGGAGATCGATCTCGGCCGAGCGCGGCACCCCCGGCTCGTGCCGGTGCGCGAGAGACGCTGGGTCGAGATCTGGCAGCGTTCCCTGCGGCCGATGGCGATCGGCCGGCGTTTCCTGGTGGTGCCGGAAGGGTGCCGCGCTCCGGCCGCCCGCGGGCGGATCGTCCTACGCGTCCTGTTCGGCCAGGCGTTCGGCACCGGTGAGCACGCTTCGACCCGGATGAGCCTCAGACTCCTGGAACGCGCCCTGCATGCCGGCGACAGGGTGGCGGACCTCGGCACCGGCAGCGGCATCCTGGCGATGGCCGCCGCCGGGCTCGGGGCCGGGCGGGTGCTGGCGATTGACGATGACCCGGGCGCGATCGAGGTGGCGCGCGCCAACCTTGCGGTCAACCATCTGGCGAAGCGAGTCGTGCTGAAGCGCGCCGACGCCTCCCGAGCCTGCGACGCCGGACCTTTCGATCTGGCGCTGGTGAACATCGGTGCCGGCGTCATCGCCCGCCTCATGCCCGATCTGAAGCGCGCCCTGGCCCGGGGCGGTCGCGCCGTCCTGGCGGGCATCCTGGAGCAGGACGAGCCCGATCTCCTGGATCGCGCCCGGGCCAGCGGCCTGCGACTCGCGGGGCGGCTGCGCGCGCGCCCCTGGTCGGCGCTGCTCCTCGTCCGCTGAAGCCTCGCCCATCCCCCGGGCGCGGGTCGCGCTTGATCGAGCGCCACCCCTGCTCTATACTCGCCGTCAGCATGGCCCTCACGAAGACCGACTCGATCTGGATGAACGGGCGGCTGGTCCCCTGGGACCAGGCGACGGTGCACGTCCTCTCGCACGTCATCCACTACGGCTCCTGCATCTTCGAGGGAATCCGCTGCTACAAGACGCAGCGCGGCTCGGCGGTCTTCCGGCTGCGGGAGCATGTTGAGCGGCTGTTCGACGGCTGTCGCATCTACCGCATGGAGATCCCGTACGGCCGCGAGCAGGTCGAGGCGGCGATCCTGGAGACGATCCGCGCCAACCATCAGGAGGCCTGTTACATCCGCCCCCTGGTCTACCGGGGCTACGGGTCGATGGGAGTCGATCCGTTCCCCTGCCCGGTCGATGTCGCCATCGCCGTCTGGCCCTGGGGGGCCTATCTGGGGAAGGATGCCGCCGAGAAGGGGGTCGACGTCATGGTCTCCTCCTGGCGGCGCGAGGCCCCCGACACCCTTCCGGCCATGGCCAAGGCGAGCGCCAATTACATGAACTCGCAGCTCATCAAGATGGAGGCGTTGGTGAACGGCTACGCGGAGGGGATCGCTCTCGATCCGGCCGGCCACGTCAGCGAGGGGAGCGGTGAGAACCTCTTTCTTGTGAAGAAGGGGACCCTCTATACGCCCCCCCTGACCGCCTCGGTCCTGCCGGGAATCACCCGCGCCTCGGTGATGCTCCTGGCGCAGGAGATGAAGATCCCGGTGGTCGAGAGCAACCTGCCGCGAGAGATGCTGTACATCGCCGACGAGCTCTTCTTCAGCGGCACGGCCGCCGAGGTGACGCCGATTCGCTCCGTCGACAAGGTCACGATCGGCCGGGGCACGCGGGGAGAGATCACCACGCGCCTGCAGGCCGAATTCCAGGCGATCACCTCGGGTCGGAAGGACGACCGGCACCGCTGGCTGACCTACCTCTGATCGACCCCGCCTAGTCTCTAAAGACCACAAAACAAGCCGCTTCCTTGACATCGCCCGAGGCGGAACCTAGATTCAACTCGTCGCCCAGCGGGACGATGCATGCCTCCGGAGGAAGCGCCGTGCACATCAATGACCTCCTGAAGATCGCCAACGAGCGCCGGGCCTCCGACCTGCATCTCAAGGTCGGGTCCCACCCGGTCATCCGGATCAACGGCCACCTGACACCGCTGAGCGAGCTGAACCGGATGTCCCAGGAGGACACGATCGCCATGGCGTTCAGCATCATGAGCGGGCGCCAGAAGCAGAAGTTCAAGGACCACTTCGAGATCGACCTGGCCTACTCGGTCCCCGGGCTGGGCCGCTTCCGCGTCAACATCTTTCAGCAACGCGGCACGGTGGGCCTGGTGCTGCGCGTCATCCCGGCGAAGATCCTGACGATCGAGGAGTTGCTGCTGCCCCCGGTTCTGAAGACGATCGCCGACGAGC
>DASTNM010000136.1:0-2727 GCA_035762745.1 Candidatus Polarisedimenticolia bacterium | reverse complement strand
GCGGCTCAGTGACTGCGGGCGCTACGAGCGGCTGCTGATGGTGCTGGCGCTGGCGACGTTGTGACTGACCTCGGTGGGGGCGCAGGCGGAGCGGGACCGGGAGCACCGGCGCTGGATGGCGAACACCTCGAGACGACGGGCTTTGAGTTGGCTGACGCTGGGGCGGATCTGCTGGGAGACCTACGCACGACGCTTGGCGAGCAGCGTGCGACTGCTGCGACCGGCGGTGGTGCCGGCATGAGGGGGCCGCCGGGCTGGAGCGCCGCGTCCTGCGGTCGACGAGCCCTGCGAGACCGAGCGACCGGGCCCCGCCGCGCGCGTCCCAGCGCGGTGGGGGGAGCGAGGCGAGCGGAGGGGAGGACCGCGCAGCGGTCCGGACCCGTGGTGTGCCGAGCATGCTTGACAGCTTGGAGGTGCAAGTCCTCCACCCAGCCTGATGGAGGCGAAGGGTTAGCGAAGCGCAAGGGCCCCGCCGCGAGGCGGGGTCTGAAGGAAGCGTGGAGCAAAGACGCGACCCGATGGACAAGAACCGGGTACGAGGCGTGAGCGCCGGACGAGCAGGCTACGGACTGCGAAGTCCACATCCATCAAGGGCGCAAAGCGTAGACCCGGCGGGGATGCGTCGAAGGCGGTCGAGCTTACCTCGGGAGGTCTGCGTCATGTCCCATCGTGGGACTGAGGAGGCCGCAAGGCTCCCTGACCGTGGCGCAGAAGTCAGCAGAGGGCATAGTAGGTCGAGG
Organism: Candidatus Polarisedimenticolia bacterium; assembly: GCA_035762745.1. Classification (GTDB taxonomy): domain Bacteria; phylum Acidobacteriota; class Polarisedimenticolia; order Gp22-AA2; family Gp22-AA2; genus DASTNM01. Next base: position 1,987 of record DASTNM010000136.1, on the reverse strand, counting down.
ACGTCGCTCCACTCGAGCGGGACACTCGCCCGAAAGGGGAGAAACGGCCGGGGCTCGCCGGGGCGGTAACGGCCGACCAAAGGCCCGAACGGTCTCAAGGCAAGTAGGACACGCGACTCATGGACGGACCGCGGCCGAAAATCCAGTTGCAACTGGCCTTCACAGCGGAGGGACGGGGTGAAGCCCCGCCGGAACCCGCACGCGAAGGGACCGAACCGCCCACGGGGAACCGTGATACCGAAAGCCTGGCATCCACCGAACGGCTGATGAAGGAGGTGTGCGAGGACCACAACGTGAGGCAGGCACTGCAACGAGTCAAGGAGAACAGGGGTAGCCCCGGCATCGACGGCATGACCGTCGGGAAGCTGCCGGACTACCTCAAGACGCACTGGCCAGCCATCCGGGAGCAACTGCTGAGCGGAACCTACAGACCGCAGCCGGTGAGGCGGGTATCTATCCCCAAGCCAAGCGGCGGGACGCGCCCTCTGGGCATCCCGACCGTCCTGGACCGTCTCATCCAGCAAGCCGTCCTGCAGGTCCTGCAAGGCCGCTGGGACCGGACGTTCTCCGAGCACAGCTACGGCTTCCGGCCGGGCCGCTCGGCACATCAGGCCGTCGCCCAGGCGCAGGAATACCTGCGCCAGGGCCACACCTGGGTCGTGGACCTCGACCTGGAAAAGTTCTTTGACCGGGTGAACCACGACCGACTCATGGGCCGGGTGGCGCAACGCGTGGCCGACAAGCGACTGCTGCGTCTCATCCGGGCGTTCTTGAACGCCGGGGTGATGGAGGGCGGGCTGGTCAGCCCGACGCCGGAGGGAACGCCGCAAGGCGGGCCCCTCTCGCCCCTGCTGTCAAACCTCGTGCTCGACGAGTTGGACCGGGAGCTGGAGAAGCGCGGCCACCGCTTCGTGCGCTACGCGGACGACTGCAACATCTACGTCCGCAGCGAACGGGCGGGGCAGCGGGTGATGCAGAGCCTTAAGCGCTTCATCACCAGCGAACTCAAGCTCAAGGTGAACGACGCGAAGAGCGCGGTGGCCCGGCCGCAGGTGCGCAAGTTCCTGGGCTTCAGTCTCGGACACGGCTCCAAACCCACGCGGCGCATCGCGCCGCAGGCGCTGGAGCAGTTCAAGAGACGGGTCCGGGAGATGACGCGCCGGGCACGCGGGGTCAGTCTGGAGCAGAGGGTGAAGGACCTCTCGCGCTATCTGCAAGGATGGGGCGAGTACTTCGGCTTCTGCGAGACCCCGTCGGTGCTTCGCAATCTCGACGCGTGGGTCCGCAGGCGGCTGCGCTGCGCCCTGTGGAAGCAGTGGCGAACCGGACGGGCGCGGTACGTGGGACTCAGGAACCGGGACATCAACCCGAAGCTCGCGGCGGCCGCCGCGGGCAACGGTCACGGCCCCTGGCGCCTCAGCCGCACCCGAGTGATGGGCCTCGCCCTGCCAGAAACCTACCTCACCTCGCTCGGCCTTCCCTCACTGGCCGCCCGGAGGGTGAACTGACCGAACCGCCGTGTACGGACCCGTATGCACGGTGGTGTGACAGGGAAAGCGGGCGACCGCCTACCTATGTCGATCCCGGCGGGCGCAGGGCACGGGGCCTCGTGCTGGGGAAACCTCGGGGGCGGTGCCCTGGAAGAGGCGGCGCGCGTTGACACCCCGGGGGGCGGGTGCTACCATCGCCCGCCCATTGTCTCAGTAGGCCGGGCTTTGTGAAAAATATCACGAGGGGCGCGCCTGCCGGCCCGCGGGCGGGCTCCAGCCTCCCGGGTGCGGTGACCTGGTGATCGATTACCTCCCGATCGGGCTTCAGATCCTGGCCGCCGCCGGCCTGGCGTCCATCATCCTGGGGCTGGCGGCCCTTCTCAGCCGCACGTCCAACAGCCAGACCGATCTCAGCCCCTACGAATGCGGCGTCGAGCCGTTCGAGCCGGCCGGCAAGCGCTACACCATCCGCTTCTATATGGTGGCGATGCTGTTCA
>DASTNM010000135.1:0-10939 GCA_035762745.1 Candidatus Polarisedimenticolia bacterium | reverse complement strand
CTCCGGTCTTGTGATTGTTGTTGAGCAGCAGGAGGACGTCGGGGAGCGGGATGACCCGCATCTCACCCGACAGGACCGGGGCGCTCATGATCCAGATGCTAGCACAGCACGGTCAGGGTCTCGCGTGCGGCCGGGACCAGTGCAGGTCGATGCGCCCCGGCAGGATATAGAGCAGGGGAACGAGAGCGTAGATCAGCACGGCGAGGATCGGCTTCAGGAACGACAGCGGGACGGCGGCGGCATAAAGCGTCGGGGCGATCAGGATCCTGCGCGTGGCCGCGGTGATGAGACGCTGATCGAGATCGGGATCAATCAGGCGCCGGCGCCGCGTGGCATGCCACCATTGAATGTAGAGAGAGAGCCCGGCGACCATCTGGTTGACGCCGTAAATCAGGGTGGCGATCGGCTGCCGGCCGTACTCGCTCAGGAGCGCGGTCGAAAACGGCACGAAGGCGACCGCCATCAGGAAGAACATGTTGATCCAGAGAAGAAAGCGATCGGAACGCTTGATGAAGTGAAAGAGGTTGTGGTGCCCGACCCAGTAGACCCCGAGGATGACAAAACTGATGGCGTAGCTCAGGATCTTCGGCCAGAGCAGGAGCAGGCCGTAGGGAAGCTCCTCCGAGGCGGTGGCGCGGGCGACCGCAGGCACCTTGATGTCGAGGACGAGCAGGGTCATGACGATGGCGAACATCCCGTCCGTGAGGGCCTCGATCCGGGTCTTGCCGAGCCCCGACTCGCTCCACGCCGCCACCGGTTGGCTCATGACTCCTTCGGGATGATCTGGAGATCGATCGTCCGCGACCCGCGCAGGACGGCCAGGCGCGCCGCCACACCCACCCGTGTCTCGGTCAGCAGCCGGTGGAGCTGGTCGATCGAGCCGATCGGCCGATCGTCGAAGCCGACCAGGACGTCCCCTTCGCGCAACCCGGCCCGCCGAGCCGGGCTGTCGGTCTCGAGGGACAGGACGAGGACTCCCGTCTCCGCCGCCAGGCCCAGGGCCCGCACGACGCGGCGCGGCAGGGGAACGTCCTGCCCCGCCACCCCCAGGTAGGCGCGGCGGATGCGACCGTCGCGGATCAGGCGGGCGGCGACGAAGCGGGCGGTGTTGATGGCGATGGCGAAGCAGATCCCCGACGCCGGGAGGATCATCGCGGTGTTCACTCCCACCACCTCGCCGCGGGAGTTGACCAGCGGCCCGCCCGAGTTGCCGGGATTGAGGGCAGCGTCGGTCTGGATGACGTTGTCGATCAGGCGGCCGGTGCGTGAGCGCAGCGTGCGCCCGAGCGCGCTGGCCACTCCCGCCGTGACGGTGCACTGGAATCCGTAGGGGTTGCCGATGGCGACCACCAGCTGTCCGACGCGCAGCGCCTGCGAGTCGCCCAGCGTCGCCGGCCTCAGGCCGGGGGCGCTGATTCGCACCACCGCCAGATCGGTGGCCGGATCGTCCCCCACCAGGTCGGCCTCGAAACGCCGGCCATCCGCCAGCGTGGCGCCGACGCCGGCCGCGCCGTGGACGACGTGGCTGTTGGTCAGGATGAAGCCGTCCGGGGTGAACAGGAACCCCGAGCCGGTGCCGGCGCGCTCCTCGCCGGGCGCCCGCCGGCCCCCCGAGCGGGCCCGGCCGGCGGTCGAGCGGACCTCGAGGCTGAGGACCGATGGAATCACCGCCTCGGCCGCGCCGATGACGGCCCGCGAGTAGGCGTCGAGGATCTCCTCGTCCGCCGAAGGCGCTGACGCCGCCGCGGAAGGATCCTCCCCGCCCGGTGCCGGGTCGACCCGGCGGGCACGGTGGTCCTCGACCACACTGCGAAGAAGCGGTCTCATCTGCATTGTCCTCCCACGACACGATGCCCCATCATGGCCCCCCGGGGGAAGTACGCACTTCGAGGTAGTATACTCACCCGAAAGATACTCCGGAGGCCAGCCATGAAGCGCCCTGACCCCGAATGCCCCGCCGAGACGACCTTGTCCGTGATCGGCGGGCGCTGGAAGGTCCCGATCCTCTGGACCCTGTTCCAGGGGACCCGCCGCTTCTCGGAGCTGTTTCGGGCCCTCCCGAGGATCACCCAGAAGATGCTCACGCAGCAGCTCCGGGAGATGGAGCGGGACGGGATCGTGCACCGCGCGGTCTACGCCCAGGTGCCGCCGCGCGTCGAATACTCCCTCACCCCCCTGGGCAGGAGCCTGAGGCCGGTCGTCGAGGCGATGTGCGCCTGGGGTGTGAGGCGCCGCGCCCGGCCGGCCGGGACGGGCACGATCGTCACCGAGGTGTCACCCGTCCGTCACCGATCGGCGCGCCGGGCGGACGAGACTCTGACGTCGTAGGAGACTGCCGGCGCCGGCCGGACCGGCGCACCGTTCCTCCCGCCGCCCCGGCGCGCGGGCCGGAGGCCCTGACGCGATGCCGCAGACCGTTCTGGTGGTCGATGATGAGCGCGACATCGTCGAGCTGGTCCGCTACAACCTCGTTCAGGCAGGGTACCGCGTCGTGACGGCCTCCGAGGGGCGCCAGGCGCTCGACCTCGCCCGCCGTGAGAGGCCCGACCTGATCATCCTCGACCTGATGCTGCCGGTCCTCCCAGGCATCGAGGTGGCGAGGATGCTCAGGCAGGACGCCCGGACACGCCGCGTTCCGATCCTGATGCTGACCGCCCGGGGGGAGGAGGTCGATCGTGTGGTCGGGTTCGAGGTGGGGGCCGACGACTACGTCGTCAAACCGTTCTCACCCCGAGAACTGGTCCTCAGGGTGCAGGCGATCCTGAGGCGCGACGATCAGGAGGAGATCGACGAGCGCATCGTCTATGATCCCCTGGAGATCGATCTGTCGGCCCACAGCGTGCGGTTGAAGGGGAAGGAGATCGGCCTGACGACCACCGAGTTCAACCTGCTGCACCGCCTGGCACAGAGGCCGGGCCGCGCCTTCAGCCGCGACCAGCTCCTGTCCGAGGTCTGGGGCTACGGCGGCGACGTCGAGACGCGCACGGTCGACACGCACATGAAGCGCCTGCGCGCCAAGCTGGGCTCGATCGGGGCATGGATCCAGACGGTGCGCGGGGTGGGCTACCGCTTCCGGCCCGCGGGCTTCGACGTCGCCGAGTGACGGGAGGAGCCGCTCCCTGCGAATCCAGCACCGGCTGACACTCTCCTTCGTCCTGGTCGCCGGCCTGTCCTCCGGCGTCGCCGGATACTTCCTCGACCGGACCATCGAGCGGCGCGTCATCGATCAGGTGGCGCGTACTTTGACCGACGAGGCGCGTCTGGGCCGCGACCAGATGCGCTCCCGGACGGACCTGGCCGCGGCGGCCGACCCCCTCGCCGATCGTCTCGGCCGCGATCTCGCGGTTCGCGTGACGATCATCGACGCCTCCGGGAAGGTCCTGGGCGACACGGACCTCGACGGGGAGGCCCTGGCCGGGGTGGAGAATCATGCCGGCCGCCCGGAGGTGGCGGCGGCATTGGCGCGCGGCGAAGGGCGATCGGTCCGCTACAGCAGCACGCTGGGAGAGAGGATGCTCTACGTCGCGCTGCGCATCGATCCGGACGACGCGGCGAAGGGGATCGTGCGCCTCGCCGTCCCGCTGACCGCGGTGCGGCGGGCCCAGGAGGAGATCCGCGCGCCGATCCTGTCGGCGGCGGCCCTGTCGATCCTGGCGGCGGCCCTGTTCGGCTGGCTGGCGGCGCGGCGCCCGGCGCGGCGGCTCGAGGAGATGTCGCGCGTGGCCTCGGGCCTGGCGCAAGGGCGGTCCGGCGCCCGGGCCTCCGCGCACGGAGACGACGAGGTGGCGCGGCTGGCCCGCTCGCTCAACCGCATGGCCGACCAGCTCGAGGAGCGGCTGGCTCTTCTAGGGCGGGAGCGCAACCAGCTGAGGTCGGTGCTCGACGGGATGGTCGAGGGAGTGCTGCTGACCGACGGCACCGGAACGATCCTCCTGGCGAACGGCGCCTTCCAGAGGATCTTCTCGGCGCGCCCGCCGATCGAGGGACGCCGGCCGCTGGAGACGGCCCGCGTCCCCGCGCTGCAGGAGGCGATCGAGGCGGCCCTCGGCGCCGAGGAGCCGCTGACACGCGAGATCGTCCTGGGAGGGGACCGCGAGCAGGTGATCCGGGCGAGCCTCGCCGCCATCCGCGAGGCGGAGCGAACGGTCGGCGCGGTGGCGGTCTTCCACGACGTCACGGAGCTGAAGCGCCTGGAGCGTGTGCGGCGCGAGTTCGTCGCCAACGTGTCGCACGAGCTGCGCACGCCGCTGACCGCCATCAAGGGGTACGCCGAGACCCTGCGCGACGGCGGCCTGCGCGATCCGCAGCGCGCCGCCGAGTTCGTGGGGGTCATCCACCGGCACGCCGAGCGGCTGCGCGAGCTGATCGAGGACCTGCTCGACCTCGCCGCCGTGGAGCAGGGCCAGGCGCGCCTGGTGGTCGCGCCGGCGTCGGCACGCGAGGCGGCGGCCCAGGCCGAGACGGTGGTGCGCCCCGCCGCCGAGCGCAGGCGGCAGGATCTGGCGATCGAGATCCCGGACGATCTCCCGCACGTCCTGGCCGACAAGGACCGCCTGGCCCAGGTCTTGATCAACCTGCTCGACAACGCCGTCAAGTTCACCCCGGAAGGCGGACGGATCGGCGTCCGCGCCACGTCCGGCCAGGGGCGGGTCACGCTGTCGGTCTTCGACAACGGCGTCGGCATCCCCGCGGAAGACCTGGACCGGGTCTTCGAGAGGTTCTACCGCGTCGATCGCTCTCGCGACCGCCGCGAGGGAGGCACCGGCCTCGGTCTGGCGATCTCCAAGCACCTGGTCCAGGGGATGGGCGGGACGATCGAGGTCGAGAGCACCCCGGGCGCCGGGACCACCTTCCGGATCCACCTCCCCCAGGCCTGAGCCCGTCATCACGGGCCGGACCCCTGCCTCGTCACACGACTGTCACCCGGCTGCAAAGCGCCCGTCACCCGACCGAGACAGTCTTCCCTCGTCAATGACGAACCACATCCGCATGGAGGAGCCCGTTCAATGACGAAAACGAGAACCGCCCGGCAGATCCTGGGGTCGCTCCTCGCCGGGGCGGCCCTGCTGACGGCGGGACCGGCGCTCGCCCAGGTCACCCCGGCGGCCGGCTACACCCCGCCCGACGACACGCCGACGATCAAGGTGGGGGTCACCCTCTTCACAGACTACATCTACACCGACGAGCCGGTCGCCAAGGACGCCGACGGCAACACGATCAACCCGGCCGCCTTCAACGTCAGCCGGGCCTACATCAACGTGACCGGCAACATCTCCCACAACGTCTCGTTCCGCGTGACGCCCGACGTCTCGCGGCTCACGACCAGCACCACGACGACCAGCGTCCTCGGGCCGGGAGAAACGGTGACCACGACCGCCGCCACCAGCCTCGACGGCAGCCTGACCTATCGCCTGAAGTACGCCTACGGTCAGTTCAACCTGGACGACCGGTGGACGAAGGGATCCTGGGTGCGCCTGGGCGTCCACCACACGCCGTACGTGGACTGGGAGGAGGGGATCTATCGGTACCGCTTCCAGGGACAGATCCTGATGGAGCGGGACGGCTTCATCAGCTCGTCCGACTTCGGGATCTCGACCCATTACAACCTGCCCGGGAACTTCGGGGACATCCACGGCGGCTACTACAACGGCGACACCTATTCCAAGGCCGAGCCGAACGACCAGAAGGCGATCCAGATCCGCGGCACCCTGCGGCCGCTGCCGGGGCAGGCGGTCCTCAAAGGGCTGAAGCTGACCGCCTTCTACGACGCCGACAACTACATCCAGGGGGACGCCCGGCGCCGGTTCATCTACGCCCTCACATTCGAGCACAAGTATCTCAACGCCGGCTTCGAGCATCTCGACGCCACGGATCAGGCGACCGGGGCCGCGGCGGAGGTGAAGGCCGACGGATATTCGCTCTGGGCGACGCCCCGGAGCCCCAAGGGATGGGAGGGGCTCCTGCGTTACGACAACCTGAAGCCGAACAAGAACGTCGACGCCACCAAGACCCGGAAGATCGCCGGCATCGCCTATTGGTTCCACAGCCTGCAGGCGCCGGCCACGGCCGCGATCCTGCTCGACTACGAGAACGTGACTTACGACACCGCGCTGGCGAAGCCCGACGAGAAGCGCTACGCGGCCCATGCCCTGTTCAACTTCTGATCGACCGCGCCCGCGCGTCGCACCACGCCCGGGCCACGAGGAGATGACAATGATGAAGGCGTTCAGAAACTTGCTGATTTTCCTGATGTCCCTCCCCGCGGCGGCGCTCGTTGCGACGCCGGCCGCGGCGCAGTCGGTGCAGATCGACGGCGCGGGAGCCACTTTTCCGTATCCGCTCTACTCCAAGTGGTTCTCGGAGTACAACGCGCTCAAGCCCGACATCCGGATCAACTACCAGTCGATCGGATCGGGGGGCGGCATCCGCCAGCTCACCAACCAGACCGTCTTCTTCGGCGCCTCGGACGGACCGATGACCACCGAGCAGCTCCAGGCGGCGCCGGGCCGGGTCCTCCATTTCCCGGCGATCCTGGGCGGCGTGGTGCCGATCTACAACCTTCCCGGCATCGACAGCGAGCTGAAGTTCGACGGCTCGGTTCTGGCCGGCATCTACCTCGGCAAGATCACACGATGGAACGATGCGGCGATCGCCAAGGACAATCCGGGAGTCGGCCTTCCGGACAGCGAAATCACCGTGGTCCATCGCGCCGACGGATCGGGGACCTCGTACATCTTCTGCGACTACCTGGCGAAGGTCTCCCCCGAGTACAAGACCAAGGTCGGGGTCGCCACTGCGGTCAACTGGCCGGTCGGGATCGGCGGTAAGGGGAACGAGGGGGTGGCGGGTCTCGTCAAGCAGACACCCGGCGCCATCGGCTACGTCGAGCTGATCTACGCGCTGCAGAACAAGATCGCCTATGGCTCGGTGCGGAACTTCAGCGGCGAATTCGTCCGGGCCTCCCTCGACTCGATCGCGGCGGCGGCCGTTGCGGCGGCCTCATCGATGCCGCCCGACTTCAGGGTTTCGATCACGAACGCGCCGGGGAAGGAGGCCTACCCCATCGCGTCGTTCACCTGGATCCTCCTGTATGAGAGCCCGAAGGACAAGACCAGGTCCCGCATGATGGTCGACTTCATGAGGTGGGCCCTCACCGACGGACAGAAGTACGCGGCGGATCTCGGCTACGCGCCGCTCCCCGAGAGCGTGGTGAAGCTCGAGATGGCGGCCCTGAAGAAGATCAAGGTCGGATGAGGCGGGGCGGCGGCGACAGGTTCTTCCGGCTGGGCACGGGCGGGGTCGCCCTCCTGGTCCCCTGCCTGGTGACGGCGATCGGCTGCGTCCTCTGGAACGAGTCGCTCCTCTCCATCCGGATGTTCGGTCTCGCCTTCTGGCGCACGGCGATCTGGGACCCGGTCGCCGGGACGTTCGGGGCCTTCCCGTTCATCTGGGGGACGCTGTACTCGTCGTTCCTCGCCCTCGTCATCTCGACACCGATCGCCCTCGGCATCGCGATCTTCCTGGCGGACCTCTGCCCGGGGGCCCTCCGGCAGCCGCTCATCTTCCTGACCGAGCTCCTGGCGGCGATCCCATCGATCGTCTACGGTCTGTGGGGCATCTTCGTCCTCGTCCCGTTCGTCCGGGGGCTCGAGCGGTCGACGCCCGGCTGGCTCCGGGGCACCCCCTTCCTCGTGGGGCCGCCGCTAGGGGTCGGGATGCTCGCCGCGTCGCTCATCCTCGCGGTGATGGTGACGCCCTACACCGCGAGCGTGGCGCGGGAGATCCTGAAGGCGGTGCCGGGGGCGCAGCGGGAGGCGGCTTACGCGCTCGGAGCGACGCGCTGGGAGGCGATCCGGATGGCCCTCTTCTACGGTCGGACCGGGATCCTCGGAGCGGTGATGCTCGGTCTGGGCCGGGCCCTGGGGGAGACGATGGCGGTCACGATGGTGATCGGGAACAGCCCGAAGGCCTCCTTGTCGCTGTTCGCGCCGCAATACACGATGGCCGCCGTGATCGCCAACGAGTTCACCGAAGCGGCGGACGCGCTCTACCTCGACGCCCTGGTGGAAATCGGCCTGGTCCTCTTCATCATCACCGTCGCGATCAACGCGCTGTCGCGCCTCCTGATCTGGCGCGTCGGGCGGGAGGGCCGTGCGCGGGCCCCCGAGCGGGCCCTGCCCGCGGCGGCTTGAACGGATGACGCGCACCTCGTTGCGCCGGCGGGTCGTCTCGGGAGCCGTTGTCTCCCTCTGCGCGGCGTCGGTCGTGCTCGCCTTGATTCCGCTCGGACTGATCCTCTTCTTCACCCTCCGGCAGGGTCTCCCCGCCCTGAACCTGGCGTTCTTCACCCGGATGCCGAAGCCGGTGGGGGAGGCGGGCGGCGGGATGGCCAACGCGATCGCCGGGACCGCCATCCTGGTCGGCCTGGCGGCCGGGTTCGCCGTTCCGATCGGCATCGTCGCGGGCATCCACCTCGCCGAGTACAGGAAGACGCGCCTGGCCTCGGCCGTGCGCTTCGCGGCCGACGTCCTGAACGGCGTTCCCTCGATCGTCGTCGGCCTGTTCGCCTACACCGCCGCGGTTCTGCCGTTCAACCGGTTCTCGGCGATCGCCGGCGGCCTGGCCCTCGGGATCATGATGCTCCCGATCATCGTCAGGACGACGGAGGAGCTCCTGAATCTGGTCCCGGAGACGCTGCGCGACGGCGCGCTGGCCCTCGGCGCCACCCGCGCCCGGGCCGTCTTCACCGTGATCCTGCCGGCGGCGCTGCCGGGCATCATCTCGGGGATCCTGGTCGCGCTGGCCCGCGTCGCCGGCGAGACGGCACCGCTTCTGTTCACCTCCTTCAACAACCGCTTCTGGTCGACGCGCCTCGACCGGCCGATCGCGTCGCTGACGGTGCAGGTATACTCCTACGCGATCTCGCCGTACGATGACTGGAACCGCCAGGCATGGGCCGGTGCGACCGTCCTGATCGGCGCGATCCTCCTCTTCTCGCTCCTGGCACGGGCGATGACCCGGCGCCTCGAGGGGATGCACCGGCCGTGAGAGGGATCATGATGCCCGAGGTCCGGATCGCAACAGGACTGAGGCCGCGTGCCCCGGGGCCCTCCGCGGCCCCTCCCGGGACGGCTTCGGCCGCGCTCGTGCCCCACGTCGCCGACGAGCCGATGGTCCGGATCGAGCAGTTGTCGCTTCACTACGGCCAGAAGCCGGCGCTTCGGGGCATCACGATGTCGATCCCGAAGAACCGGGTCACCGCCTTCATCGGCCCATCCGGGTGCGGCAAGACGACGCTCTTGCGTTGCCTCAATCGCATGAACGACCTGGTCGAGGGGGTCCGGATCACCGGACGGATCGTGATCGGCGGCCGGGACATCCACGACCCCTCCATGGACGTCACCGGGCTCCGGAAGCACGTCGGCATGGTCTTCCAGAAGTCGAACCCCTTCCCCAAGTCGATCTACGACAATGTCGCCTACGGCCCGAGGATCGTCGGGGCCCGCTCGCGCTCCGATCTTGATGCGACGGTCGAGCGGAGCCTGCGCGCGGCGGCTCTCTGGGACGAGGTCAGCGACCGGGTGCACGAGAGCGCCCTGCGGCTCTCGGGGGGGCAGCAGCAGCGTCTCTGCATCGCCCGGGCGATCGCCGTCGAGCCGGACGTGCTGCTGATGGACGAGCCCTGCTCGGCGCTCGATCCGATCGCCACCGCCAAGATCGAGGAGCTGATGGAGGAGCTGAAGTCCCGCTACACGATCGTCGTCGTGACCCACAACATGCAGCAGGCGGCGCGGGTCTCGGACCACACGGGGTTCCTGCTCCTCGGTGAGCTGGTGGAGTTCGGCGAGACGGCGACGATCTTCACCACGCCGCGCGACCGGCGCACCGAGGACTACATCACGGGGCGGTTCGGATGATGGAGCACACCAGCCGGCACTACGAGAGGGACCTGCAGGACCTCAAGGACAAGATCCTCCTCTTGGGCGGGATGGTGGAGGAGATGATCGCCTCCGCCATGAAGTCCCTCCTGAGCCGCGATCCCGATCTGGCCCGCCGCGTCATCGCCTCGGATCCCAAAGTCGATTCCGCCGAGCTGGAGGTGGACCACCTCTGCCTGAATCTCCTGGCGCTGCGCCAGCCGGCCGCCTCGGATCTGCGGTTCATCGCGACGGCCCTCAAGATCGTCACCGACCTGGAGCGCATCGGCGACCTGGCGGTGAACATCGCCGAGCGCTCGATCGAGCTGAACGAGGAGCCGCCGCTCAAGCCGTACATCGACATCCCGCGCATGGCGACGGCGGCCGCCGGCATGGTCCGCCGGGCCCTCGACGCCTTCGTGAAGCGCGACCCGGAGGAGGCGCGCGCCGTGCTGGCGTCGGACGACGCCGTGGACACCCTGAACGTGCAGCTCTTCCGGGAGCTCCTCACCTACATGATCGAGGAGCCGAAGAACGTCAGCCGCGCCCTGCGCATCACCTTCATCGCCAAGTACCTCGAGCGCGTCGCCGATCACGCCACCAACATCGCGCAGATGGTGATCTTCCTGTGCGAGGGGCGGGACGTGCGGCATTCCGGCGTCCGCACCGCCGCCGGCCGCGACGCATCCGACTAGGAGGGCGGCCGCGCCGGGCCGCCCCGGACCCGGGCCAGGATCCGCTGCGCCATGCGCTCGGAGAGATCCTCGGGCAGATCGAACGTGCGGTCCTCGGTGACGATGGTCAGGGTCTTGCGCATGGAGTCATAGAGCACCGTGCAGGTGCTGCAGCCGGCGATGTGGGCCTCCAGATCGCTGCGCAGGCCGGCGGCCACCCGGTCGTCCAGGAGGTTCGACAGCTCGGCGAGGACCTCGGCGCAGCTGATCACGCGCCTCTCTCCTTTCTCCCGGAGGAGAAGTGCGACGCGAGCGCCTCGCGCAGCATCAGCCGTCCGCGGGACAGAC
>DASTNM010000134.1:0-2072 GCA_035762745.1 Candidatus Polarisedimenticolia bacterium | reverse complement strand
ATGGCCTGTAAGGTATACGTCGCGCCCGACCGGGTCAAGGAAGCGCGGTGCCGTCCTCGCTCCAGTGGCGGATCTTCGGGAGATACGTGGCGGGGTCGAACTCGGGGCTGTTCTCCTTCGTATGGCAGGTGACGCACAGCGTCTTGTCGGTGCGGCCATAGGGCGTCCCGGAAGGCCCGGGATGGTGGACGGAGGGGCCGTGGCACGCCTCGCACCCGACGTTGACGAGACGCGGCGTCCCCAACGTGCTGACGAAGCCGTCCGGCTTCTGGTAGCCGACCGTGTGACAGCCGACGCACCCCGGGTTGAAATCCTGGTGCGCCTGCACCAGCGCCTGGAAGGCGCGCGCGTGCCCCGAGCGCTGCCAGACGGCGAACTCCTTCTCGTGGCAGGCCGCGCAGCGCTCCGAGCCGGTGTACTGCGGCGCCACGCCCGCGGGGCGGAGCGCCGGCGCCGGCTCGGGGGGCGCGAAGGGGCTCGCCGCCTCGGTCTGCGCCCGGTTGTAGTCGTTGATCGCAAGCTTGGTCTGCTCCATCAACTTCGCCAGCGCCGGATCATCGGGCCATTCGTTCGTGAGCCCGATGAGGGCGCGCTCCGTGGAGACGATCGCCTTCTTCGCGTCGAAGACGAGGCGAACATCTCCCAGGAACTTCCCCTGGTCCCCCACGAACAGCAGCCGCGCCTTGCCGATCCGGGTGTCCTCGGGAAAATCGTCGGTGCGGGTCTGCACTCCCCCCTGGCCTCCCAGGATCAGGTCGATCTCCTTGGCGCGCTTCGGCAGCTGGCGGGCCTCGTCGAGGTTCAGATCGACGAGCGCCACCACCAGGTCGGCCCTGGGCTTCAGGAGGGCCACCTGTTTCTCCGCCGCGACGAAGGGATCGATGATCACGATGCGGCGCCCACCCGGCCCTTCCTTCTCGAAGGCGGGGTTGAGACGCGTCAGGCCTATGAAGCCGATCCGCAGGTCGCGGACCTTCGCGCCGTCGCGCAGCGTCACCCGGCGGACGGTGGTCGGGGCGACCAGGGGCTCCCCGGTATCCTGCCAGACGACGTTGGCGGAGACGAACTCGAAGCGCGCCTTCGTCTTCCACTCGAGAAAGGCGTCATAACCGTGCCCCAGCTCGCGCTCGCCGAGGTTGGACACCTGGTAGCCGAGGCTGTTCATCGTCTCGATGAGGGCATCGGTCTGCTTACGGCCCGGGACCGTCGGATCGCCGGTGAAATCACCCGCATCGACGAACAGGATCGGGGAGGCCGGGTAGGTTTTGCTGAAGACCTCCTTGTAGCCGGCCCGCCGGGCCAGCCCGCCTCTCGGGTGGTGCGGTCAGCCGCAGGGCTCGATCCAGCCGGCCACCTGGGCTGTGAAGACCAGATCGAGATCGGGGGCGGGCCCGGCCGGCAGCGGCGGCGGCAGGCTTGGCGCCTCCGGCACCACCGTGGGGGCGGCTCCGGGACTGGATGCTGCCGGGGATCCGGCCGCCGCGGGCGGCTGGGAGGGCGGAGTCGCCGTCTGGGCCAGGGCACCACCGTTCGCGAGCAGGCAGATCAGGAGCGCAAAGACCAGGAGCGGGCCGAGAGTCGGGTTCCTGGTGCACACTGTTCTCAAATCAGCACTCTCCGGGATGGCGTCTCTGGCGCCAAGGGCCCGGTGATTATAAGTCCCGGTCCGGGGTCGGTCAAACGGCGGTGTCGCTCCGGCGCGCGGCGCGTTGCGCCGCCCGATTCGATCCGGTAGAGTGATCTCCCCGCCCGGACCGACCGGGCGGTGGCGCCGCCACTCAGACCAGGAGGGAGTCCCGCGTCATGGAGAACAAGCCGCCCCAGGAGGTCCAGCTTCGCGCCCGGATCGACGACGCCGTGGCCGAGGGGATCTACGTCAACTTCGGAAGCATCGTCCACAACCGCTCCGAGTTCGTGCTCGACCTCGGCCGGATCGTCCCCGGGCGCCCGGAGGTCAAGATCCTGACCCGCGTCCTCACGACACCCCTGCACGCCAAGCAGCTCTGCCGCGCCCTGGCCCAGAACATCGAGCAGTACGAGAAGACCTACGGTGAGATCGCCGGCGTCGACGA
>DASTNM010000133.1:0-20900 GCA_035762745.1 Candidatus Polarisedimenticolia bacterium | reverse complement strand
TTGCCACCCCGTCACCGCGGCTGACTCGGAGCCGGGAGCGGAGAGATCGGGCTGCCTGGGTGGCGGCCGGCTGACGGTGCTTCCGCCGATCGCTCCTGGTTGTCATAGAATGGAGGCATGGCGACCTCAATTCGGACGGCTGGCGGATCGCGCGGGCGGTGGACGCTTCTCTCTCGAGGTCTGGCGTCTGCGGTCATGATGCTGCTGGTCGGCAGCCCGGCGCGCGCTCTCACACGCGAGGCGCTCAAGGACCTGCGTGGCCGGTATGAGGGGATGAGCCTGCGGCTGCGCGTCGACCTGAAGCCCGACGTCGGGGCGAAGGCGCCGAACGTCGTCAGCCTTGACGGGGTCGGGTACGCGCGCGAGGGAGCGCCCGCGCTCTTCGGGCGGCTGGAGATCGTCTACCTCGAAAGGATTACGGGTGAGGGCGGGACGCGCGTCGGTCTGACTCTCTACCGCAGCCAGGAGGAGGCGCGGCGCCTGCGGGCCAGCGCCATACCGCCCCCGGCGATGGGGGCGAACCCCAACTACGGCCGCACCATCGCCGCCTTCGCGCGCCAGGGGAGCACCACCGTCCTCCTCGAGCTGAAGGCGAGTCGCAAGGAGCCCGAGCGGCAGGCGGAGGAGGTCGAGACGCTGCTCGATCGGCTCTTCTACCTCAAGTCGGAGCCGACCCAGGATGATCTCGAGGAGTTCGTCCGACAGCACCGCGGCCTCTCGATCCAGGAGCTGCACGCGATCACCGGTCTCGACAGCGAGACGATCCGCGCCCTCCTGCGCCCGCCCCCGGCTCCGGCGACGACACCCTGATGCCCGACGCCCCCACCCCGGCCTCCGTCGATCGCGACCTGGCGCGCCGAATCGAGGCGGCCGAGGCGACGACCGCCATGCTCTACGCCGAGACCCTGAAGCGGTTGCGCCCGGGAACCGCGGCGGTGGCGGAGCGGATCGCGGGTGGCGCGGCGGTCTATGCCGGGATCGGTTCCCCTCTGACCCGGGCCGGCGGCCTGGGGTTGGAGGGGCCGGTCACGGTGGTCGAGATCGAGCGGCTGGAACAGTTCTATCGCAGCCGCGGCATCGAGGCGCGCCTGGAGGTCTCCCCTCTCGCCGATCCGTCGCTCTTCGATCTCCTCGGCCGCCGCGGCTATCGCCTCACCGGGTTCAGCAATCTCCTGGCCCGACCCCTGGTCCGCGGCGACGCGCCGCTCCCCGCCCCCTCCTCGGGCGTCTCGACGCGCCGCGTGACGCCGGAGGGTGCCGAGACCTGGGCCCGGACCGTGGCGCAGGGCTTCTTCGACCCGGAGCCGGTCTCGCCGGCGCTGATGGGGACCTTCGCCCCGTTCTGTGAACTTCCCGGGGCCACCTGCTTTTTGGCGCTCGTCGACGACCGGGTGGCCGGCGGCGGCGCCCTGGCGATTCAGGAGCGGGTGGCGATCCTCCTGGGCGGCAGCACGCTCGCCCCCTGCCGTGGTCGAGGGGCCCATTCGGCCCTCATCCTGGCCCGCCTCGCTCTCGCCGTCGAGCGAGGCTGCGACCTGGCGACCCTGTCGGCGTCCCCCGGCGGCGTGGCGCAGCGCAACGCGGAGCGCCTCGGGTTCCGCGTCCTCTACACGCGCGCCAGGATGGCGCTCGATCACCGCGGCGGCGGCGAGATCCTCCTGCACTACTGACAGGCGCCGTCTCCCTCCCCGGCTTGACTTCCGCTTCGCCACCTGGATATAAGGAGCGGTGTCGCAGGGGCCGGTATGGCCCCGGCGTCTTGCCGCTTGTCGCTCGAGCGTTTTCCGATCGCCGCCGTCGCAGAGCTTCCGGGTCCGTGCCCGGAGGAAGGAGGTGGATCGCTTCGACCCGCTGTCAACCGATCCTTTCGCATCTCGACTCGACTCATCAGGGGGAACGACAGATGCAGATGACACGCCTGGCGGTGGCCGGCGTTGCGGCCTGCGCGATGCTGGCGATCGCCACTCCGAGCCGGGCTGCCGACGGCGACTACAAGGGATGGTTCGCCGCCCTCGACGTCGCCATGACGCAGCCGAACAGTCTCGACCAGCATTACGCCAACCACGTGGTCACGAATGCCCCGGTCTCGACAACCGAGCGTCTGGTGATGGAGAACGACTCGCACACGACCTGGCGCGGCTCGGTCGGCTACTCCTTCGGCAAGAGCCTCGGAAGCCTCCGCGTCTCCTACTGGAACTTCGACAACGACGACGAGAACACCAAGAACGGACTCCTGGGCGGCGTCTACCCGACGATCGTCGGCTACGGCTTCAGCGCTTCTCCCTACCTCGGATATGCGTCCAACGCCACCTACCCGATCGACGTCACGGCGACCTCCAGCATCAAGGCCAAGACCGTCGATATCGACTACGTCCGGCCGATGATCGCCGGGGAAAAGCTGAGCGTCCGCTGGATCGCGGGGCTGCGCGTGGCCACCTACGAGGAGGACCAGGGGTTCTCGGGGACAATCACCTACGGTCTCGGCTCCTATACCTATACCCAGAACAAGAATTTCAAATCGACCGCCAAGGGTCCCAAGGTCGGCGTGGCGGCGGTCTTCGAGTTCACCAAGCACTTCCAGATGGTGGGCGGGATGTCGGTGTCGTTCCTGCAGGCCGACACGAAGGGGACGGCGCGCGCGGTCGACAGCGGCGGTAATGTCGACAACCTCTCGGTGAACGACGATTACATCCGGGGGGAGATCCGCGACTACGACCTGAAGGCGGTCTGGGCGGGGTACGGGCACCTCGATTACTACCTGGGGTATTCGGCCTCGGAATGGAACGGGCTGGTGGCCGATCCTCTGCCCGCGTCGATGACCGGGATCGGCTCGGTCCAGAGCCGTGGGCGCGACACCATCGCCTTCAACAGCCTGCACGGCGGGGTGATCTTCAGGTTCGGCAAGAAGTGATCCCGTAGCCGGAGAGACGACGAGAGGCGGCCCTGGCGCGGGGCCGCCTCTTTTTTTTGCGCCGCGGCGCGCGCCGATTCAGGGACGGAGGCGCAGGACGAGGGCGGCGAGGCGCCGGCGGACCTCCTCCTGCCGGGGCTCGATGGCCAGTGACCTCCGGTAGGCCTGCTGGGCCTGCTCCGTCAGTCCGCGCTTCTCGTACACCTCGGCCAGGCTGTTGTAGACGCGCGGCAGCTTGCCGCTGATCCCCGCGGCCTTCTCGAGGTGGGCCTGGGCCCCTTCCAGATCTCCCTTGCGCAAGAGCGTCTCACCGAGGGCGATGTTGGCCCGAAGCTCGCTCGGATTGCGCTTGAGGACCTCGCCGAACTGCCGGATGGCCTCGTCCCACTGCTGCGTCATCAGAAGCGCCAGGGCGTATTCGAGGCGTCCCTCGACCGACTCCGGCTCGAGCTTCACCCAGCGCTCGAAGGCGGCGCGCGCCTCGGGGAGCCGCCCCTGCTCGTACAGGAGCGTCGCCATGTTCCCCTGCGCCACCGGCCAGTCGGGATCGGCCCGCACGGCGCGCTCGAACTGCTCGAGCGCGCCTTTCTTGTCCCCCTTCAGCGACAGAAGCGTCCCCAGGCTGTTGCGCAGGATCGGGTTCTCGGGGCGGATCTCGAGGGCCCGCTCGTAGAGCGCGCGCGCCTCGTCGAGGCGCCCCTTCTCCTGGAGGCAGAGGCCGAGGTTGTTGCAGGCGCCGATGTACTGCGCATCGCAGCGCAGCGCCTCCTGGTAGGCCCGCATCGCCTTGTCGATCTGGCCGCGCTTTCTGTAGATGTTGCCGATGTTGTTGTACTCGATCGGGCTCAAGGGGGCGATCTCGACGACGCGACGGTACTCGGCCAGCGCCGCGTCGTCGTTCCCCCGCTGCGCCTGGAGCCTGCCGAGCTGCGAGTGGGCCGGCACGAAGGTGGGATCGATGGCGATGGCGGCTCCAAGGTGCCGCTCGGCGCCGCCCAGGTCCCCCTGTTTCAGCGCCACCCCCGCGAGGGTCAGCTCGGCCTGCTTGTCGCGCGGCTCCGCCAGAAGCGCCTCTTCGGCGTACCGGCGCGCCTTGTCGAGATCTCCTTTCCGGAGCCAGGCATCGGCCAGGTTGGTGCGCACCATCGGATTGGCGCTGCCGTCGGTCTTGAGGGCGCGCTCGAAGCTGGCGATGGCGCCGTCGAGATCCCCCTCGTCCATGGCGATCACGCCGCGGTTGTTGTGCGCCGTCATCCTCTCCTCGCCGATATAGCCCAGGTTTCGGAGCTTCTCGACGATCTCGGCGTCCCCGGGGGAGGCGGCCGAGGCGACCTCCTGCGCGGGCGGCCGGAAGCCGCCGTAGGTGTCGACCCAGGTGATCGGCCGCCGCGCCAGGAAGGCGGGATCGAGCGCCTGGGCGAGCGGCTGGCCGTCCATGTCGCGCGCCACCGGCAAGCCGTAGAGCGCCAGAATCGTCGGCGCGATGTCGAGGACCGAGGCCGCCTCGACGTCGAACCCGGAACGGATGTCGGGGCCGGCCATCACGAGCACACCGATCGGCGTGTGCCAGTCGGCGGCGTTCCCTTTGTCGATGCGCGGGTCGCTGTGCGGCGGCCGGTTGCTGTCCGACTTGAAGCCGTGGTCGGAGACGACGATCACCGTGGCGCCGGCGCCGGCCGCCGCGACGATTTCCCCGATGTAGCGATCCTGCCTTTCGTAGTAGCGATCGACGATCCCTCCGAACAGCGCCATCTGGTCACGCCGCACGCCGGGCAGCAGCGGCGGGCGGTAGCGCATGAAGAGATGCGACGTGGTGTCGGGTCCCTCGTAGTAGATCATCCGCAGCCGCGGGCCTCCCGTCCCCCCGGCCGCGTCGTCCGTCCCCTCGGGCGCGAGAAGCCGCCGGGCGATGGCGTGATAGGTCTGCCCGGCGGCCAGGACGGTGCGGAAGTCGTTCAGCTGATCCCGCTCCGCAACGCCCGGCGCGCGCGGGAAGCGCCCGCCCGGCAGGAACTCCGCCACCTCCTGGTCGGTCACCTCCGCGGGCACCTTGATGAGCGGCCGGATCGTCTCGAACAGGTCGGGCGGATAGGTCTTGCCGCGGCTCTTCTCCCGATCGGCGCTCTTCCAGTCGTCCTTGACCGACTCCGCGAAGAGCTGGAAGGCGACCCGGTCGGTGACGATCCGGCCGCGCACGGTCTCGGCCGGCCAGGTGGCCCACCAGGCGACCACGTCGACGCCGACCCCCTGCCGGCTCAGGAGGGTCCAGAGCGCCGGGACCTGCCGCATGGCGCTGGTGACCGGCAGGAGGGCGCCGCTGTCGGGCGCCGCCACCACGAAGTCGACGATGCCGTGCCGCGAAGGCTTGACGCCGGTGGCGATGCTGGTCCAGATGACCGGTGACAGGATCGGACGGATGGTGCGCAGGTGGGCGCGGGCCCCGCGCGCCACCAGACGCGCCAGGTTCGGCATCCGCCCCGCCTTGAGCAGCGGGTCGATGATCCTCCAGTCGAAGGAGTCGACACCGATCAGCACGACCTGGCGATCGACCGGCGGGCTGCCGGCGCGCAGGATCGTCCCCGAGGTCTCGCCCGCGGCGGCGACCTGCACGATGCGCAGCCGCGTCAGCTCGAGCCCCCCCCCGGCGAGTCGATGCTCGAGGCCGCTCTGCACCACGCGCGCCAGCTCCGGATCGCGGTTACGCACGACGTCATAGGAGACCTCGCGGATCCTCTCCGCCGCCTCCCGGCGCACCAGGCCGGCGAGGCGGATCTCGTAGCTCGGACCGAGGGCGGCGTGCAGGTCGAGGACCCGCTCGGCCTGGACGGCGTAGGACAGATCGACCTCCACCTCGACCCGCGCCCCCTCGCGGCTCGCCGCCGCCCGCTCACCCGAGAGATCGACGCGCAGCGTCCTGGACGACGCCGGGTAGCGCGACAGGCGGCCGATGAGGCGCGGAACCAGATGCCAGCCCGGCGCGACGACGCGCGGCGCGATGCGGAACAGCGGGGCGTCGAGGACGAACAGAGTGTCGGGCGCTCCCAGGCGGCGCACGGAGACGGCCAGGTAGGTCAGGGCGCACAGCGCGCCCAGTGCCAGGGCTTTTCTGGATGAGGTCACGGCGGGGATTCTAGCATCCTCCCCGGCGGCTCACAGATCGTTCCCCGAGTAGGAGAGATTGAAGCTCTTGTTGCACAGCGGAAAGTCCGGGACGATGTTCTTGAGCAGGGCGAAGGTGAGTGGCCGCCAGTTGACGAAGGACGGGTCCTGCACCTTGACGCGGTCGAGCCGTCCCCTGTCGTCGGACAGCACCCAGTGCAGGATCGCGCCGCGCCACCCCTCCACCAGGGCGAAGGCGCTCTCCCGGCGCGGCAGCGGCGGCAGCGGCAGGCGCAAATCGCCGGCCGGCCTCGTCTCGAGCGCCTGGCGGATGAGACCGATCGACTGGCGCACCTCCTCCACGCGGACGAGGGTGCGCGCCTCGACGTCGCCCGAGTCGAGGACCGCGACCTTGAAGGCGAGCCGGTCGTAGGCGGCGAACGGGTGGTCCCGGCGGACGTCGCGGTCGATACCGGAGGCGCGGGCGACATAGCCGAGAACACCGTGGTCCAGCGCCGTGCGCGTGGTCAGGATCCCGGCGCCCCGCAGCCGGTCGCGCAGCATGCTGTTGTCGAGCGCGATCGCCACGACCGCCTCGAAATCGGCCCCCACCCGGCCGAGCTCCCGGGGCAGCGAGAGGTCGTCTCCGGGATCGCCCGCGAGATCGGCCGGCAGATCGCGCACCACCCCCCCGGGGACCAGAAGACCGCGCAGCAGCCGGTGGCCGGTCAGCCGCTTGTTCAGGCGCAAGAGCGCCTCGCGGATCCGGAAGGCGTGCGCGTGGGCGACGGCGAAGCCGGTGTCGTTGGCGATGGAGCCGAAGTCGGCGACGTGGTTGTAGAGCCGCTCCATCTCCAGGAGAACGACACGGATGTGCCGCGCCCGCGGCGGCGCCTCGACGCCGGCCAGCGCCTCGATCGCCTGGCAGAATGCCAGCGCGTGGCCGATCGACGTATCGCCTGAGATCCGCTCGGCCAGCTCGATCGCCTCGTCGGGACCGCGCCCCTCGAACAGCTTCTCGGTCCCCTTGTGGGTGTAGTAGAGGCGCGCCTTCATGTCGATGATCGTCTCGCCGTCGACGCTGAAGCGGAAGTGACCCGGCTCGATGATCCCGGCGTGCACGGGGCCGACCGGGATCTCGTAGATCCCCTCTCCTTCCACCCGTTGAAACGGGAATGGGCGGTCGTCGTCACGCAGGTCGACGGGCGGGATCGCGTCTTTGCGCAACGGGTGGTAATCCTCGGGCCAGAAGCCGTGCCGCACCAGGGGCCGCAGGTCGGGATGCTCCCGGGGCGTGATCCCGAACTGGTCGTGGATCTCCCTCTCGTGACGCGAGGCGAGGTAGCAGATGGTGGCGATCGAGGGGACGACCGGGTCCGCGGGCGGCACCTCGACGGTGATCTCGAGAAACCGGTTGTCGCGCCGATCGGCGTAGAGGTAGATCACCTCGAAGGCGCCCCGGTCGGAGCGCCGATCGGCGGCCAGCATCAGGGACAGCTCGAGCGGGAAGTTCCCGAGAAGCGCGCGCGCGGCGCCGCGCACCGAGGCACGCGGCAGACGACAGAGCACGGTGCGCCCCCGCTCCGTGAACGACGTCGCGCCCAGGTCCGCCAGGGTCTCCCGCAGAGTCATCGGCTGACGACCTCCACCGCCCGTCCCAGGAGCCGGAGCAGCGGAGCGGGCACCACCAGCCCGAGGGCCAGGAGGACCACCAGGTTCAGGGCCAGGGGCGGAAGCGAAGACCGGTCGGGCTCGCCGCGCGGCACCTCGTGGGGCGGCTCCCCGTACGGGAGCCGCTGCAGATGTGCCAGGAGCGACACGAAGATCACCACGACCATCGCCA
This sequence comes from Candidatus Polarisedimenticolia bacterium, assembly GCA_035762745.1. Taxonomy (GTDB): domain Bacteria; phylum Acidobacteriota; class Polarisedimenticolia; order Gp22-AA2; family Gp22-AA2; genus DASTNM01. The sequence continues at coordinate 13,047 of DASTNM010000133.1, read as the reverse complement.
GGACCAGGCCGGTGGCCCACGGGTGTCCGGACAGGAACCCGGCGCGCACGAGAAGCATCTCCGACAGGAAGATCCCGAACGGCGGCAGGCCCATGAGCGCCAGGATGGCGATCATGAAGAGACCGCCGCTCCACGGCATGACGCGCAGCACCCCGCGAACCGAGGCGATGCGGGTCGAGCCGTAGGCGGCCAGCAGGTTCCCCGAGAGCAGGAAGGCCATCGATTTGCCGGCCGCGTGCCCGATCATCAACATGAGCGCCGCCAGGGTCCCGGCCGGCCCGAACGCCAGGCCGACGCAGACGAGCCCCATCTGCTCGACGCTGGAGTAGGCCAGCATCCTTTTGTAGCTCGCCTGCCGGATCAGGAGCGTGGCCGCCACCGTGACGGTGAGCGTCCCGATCAGAAGGAGCATCCTGTCGGTGAAGGCGTGCCCCACGCAGGCGTCGACCACCGTCTTCCAGCGCAGGATGGCGTACAGGGCGACGGCCAGGAGCGACCCGGACATCATCGCCGAGATCGGCGCCGGCGCCTCCGAGTGGGCGTCGGGAAGCCAGGTGTGCATCGGCGCCAGCCCCGCCTTGGTGCCGTAGCCGATCAGGATGAAGACGAAGGCGAGCCGCAGCACATCGCCGTCCAGGCCGGCGGCGACCCCTTTCAGAACCGTCCAGTGCAGGGCGTAGGGGGTCTGCCCCACCCGCTGCACGAAATTGAAGTAGCCGAGCACGGTGCCGAGAAAGGCCAGGGCGATGCCGACCGAGCCGATCAGGATGTACTTCCAGGACGCCTCGAGCGCCGCCTTCGACCGTCGCACACCGACCAGGAACGCGGTCGTGATCGTCGTCGCCTCGACGGCGACCCACATGACGCCGACGTTGTTCGCCAGGACCGCCAGGAGCATGGTGAAGACGAAGAGGTGGGTGAGGACATGATAACGGCGCCGCAGCGCGTCGTCGATCGGCCCGTTCTCCCCCGTGCCGTGGCGCAGGGCGTTGACGCCGGACCCGATCGACACACAGGCCACCCCCGACACGATCAGCGTCAGGATCGCCGACAGGCTGTCGGCCCGCAGGAACGCCCCGGGTCCGAAGGCCACGGCCCCGCGCGTCAGGCACCGTCGTGCCAGGACCAGCGCCAGCGCGAACGTCACTCCCGACAGGGCGGCGCCGGCCCGCGCCACGAGCGGGTGGTCGGGCTTCCGAAGCAATGCCATAGCGGCGGCCAGAAGCGGCAGGACCAGCAGGATCGGAAGAATCATCGTCTCAATGCCTCAGCCCCCGCAGCCGGTCGACGTCGATCGTGTCGAAGGTCTCGCGGATGCGCGAGACGAAGACCTGCATCACCAGAAATCCCAGGAGCACGTCGAGGAAGACCCCCAGCTCGACGATGAGCGGGACGCCGGAGGTGACCAGGACCGCCAGGAGCGCGATGCCGTTCTCCAGCACCAGGAAGCCGACGATCTGAGTCAAGGCGCTGCGGCGGCTGACCAGGATGAGCAGCCCGACGAAGACGACGGCGAGCGCCAGCGGGATCCCGCCGCGTGTCGGAGCCTCGCTCAGGGCGACCACCGGCTGGGCGACGGCGTAGGCAAGGAGCGTCAGGACGCCGGCGAGCGCCAGGCTGACCGGCGTGTTGACGTAGGGATGGATCTCCATCTCGGCGCCGACGTGCCGCTGCACCCGGCGCAGGACCCTCGGGATGAAGACTACCTTGAGCGCGAAGACCATCAGCGCCATCCCGTAAAGCCTCGGATCCTTCTCGCCCACGGCGACGATCAGGATCGCCATGACGAAGAGGAGCGACTGGCGCGCGAACGAGGCGATGTAAGCCTGCAGGCTGTGCCGCCAGAGGATGGCGATCCCGCTCAGGAGCACCAGGCTCGAGGCCAGGGTGGCGAGGCGTGTGTAGAGATCGGCGCTCATGCGCTACCTCACCAGGAAGGAGGTGGTCACCGCCAGGAGCGCCAGGAGGAACGACACCGCCAGAAGCTCCGGCACCCGGAACAGCCGCAGCTTGGCGACCTGGGTCTCCAGGAACGCGAGCCCCACCGCCAGCAGGACGACCTTCACCGCCAGGGCCAGGACGGCGATCGCCAGGGCGACGGGACCCGGCCGGACGGCGACGCCCCACGGGAACGCCAGGTTCGAGATCAGCGCCAGGAAGAGAAAGAACTTCATGTGCCCCGCCCACTCCAGGAGCGCCAGGTGGGGGCCGGAATACTCGAGCAGCATCGCCTCGTGAATCATCGTCAGCTCGAGATGCGTGGCCGGGTTGTCGACCGGCAGCCGCCCGCACTCCGCGATCATGACGATCGCCAGGGCGGCGAAGGCCATCACGTGGCCCGGGCCGAGCGTCTCGACCGGGTCGGAGAGGGTGCGGGCCACGATCCGACCGAGGTTGGTCGAGCCGGCCCCGACCGCCAGCGCGAAGATCGCCAGGGCCAGGGTCGGCTCCGCCAGCGCCGCGATCGTCATCTCACGGCTCGCTCCCATGCCGCCGAACGCCGAGCCGGGGTCGAGCCCCGCCAGCGCCAGGAAGAACGTCCCGAGGAGCAGCAGGTAGGCCACCACCACGAGGTCGCCGACTCCGTCGAGCGGCAGGGGGGCCGCCAGGAGCGGCACCAGGAGGGCCACGACGAGGGTGGTGCCGAGCACCACGAATGGCGTCGCGTGGAAGATCCAGGAAGCGTTCCTGGAGACAACCCGCTCTTTGCCGAAGAGCTTGACCAGCTCACGGTAGGGCTGCCGGACGGGGGCACCGCGCCGGCCTTGCAGCCGTGCCTTGAGCAGGCGCACGAGCCCCACGAGACCCGGGGCCAGAAGGAGCGTCAGCGCGACCTGCAACGGCTCCACCAGGAACGAGACCATCAGAGCCACCGCCCGAGAAGCAGGAAGATCAGAAGCGCCGCGACGATGTAGGCCAGGTAGAGGTGCACCGAGCCCGACTGGATCAGCCGGCCGGAGGCGGCCAGCGGCCGGAGGAGATCGTAGAACGAGCGGTACAGGTCCTCCTCGAACCAGGAGCGGATGCGGCTCCTGTAGGTGATCGAGCGGACGAAATACTTCGACTCGGGGTGGAAGCCGATCGTCAGGTCCTTGGTCGGCCGGTAGAGACCGGCGAAGACGCGCCGCAGCGGCTCGGCGAACGCCATGCTGGTGATCTCCATGCGCGACGTCTGCACCGTCCGCCCGCAGCCCCAGGTCTCCACCAGCCGCGTTCTACCCCGCACGCCGAGAAGCCGGAGGCCCACCACGAGCGCCGCGATGACGACGATCAGGCAGAGAGCCAGGAGCGGCGGCGCGATGCGCGACGATCCCTGCGGCGCCTCGAGGACGGACCCCGGGCGGAAGAGCGCCCCGCCGGCGTCCACCCCGGGCATCCCGCCCAGGACGCGTGCCAGGAACGACATCACGACCGACGGCGCCAGGCCGAGCAGGGCGCAGGCGGCGGCGAGGGCGATCATGGCGAAGCGCATCGAGCCGGCCACCTCGCGCGCCTCTTCGGCGGCTCGCGAGCGGGGCAGCGCCAGGAACGGAATGCCGAACGCCTTGACGAAGCAGGCGGCCGCCAGACCGCCGGCGAGCGCCAGCGTGCCGACCGCCAGCGCCATCAGGGCGGCCGTGAGCCCTTCCGGAAGCGAGGCCCCCGCCATGAACACCTGCAGGAGCAGCCACTCGCTGGCAAAGCCGTTGAGCGGCGGCAGAGCCGCGATCGCCGCGGCGCCGACGAGGAAGCAGGCGGCGGTCTGCGGCATCCTCTTGATGAGGCCACCCATCTCCTCCAGGTTGCGCGTGCCGGTCGCCTTGAGCACGGCCCCGGACCCGAGGAAGAGCAATCCCTTGAAGGCGGCGTGGTTCAGGGCATGGTAGAGGCCGGCGGCCAGCGCCACGGCGGCCAGGTCGGCCCGGCCGTGGCCGTGGAACACGAAGCCGATCCCGATCCCCATGAAGACGATGCCGAGGTTCTCGATGCTGCTGTACGCGAGGAGGCGCTTGAGGTCCTGCTCGGTCAGGGCGTAGAGGACCCCCTTGAGCGCCGAGACCGCCCCGAGCGCCAGGACGACACCGCCCCACCACGGCGGGCCGCCGCCGAGCAGGTCGAGACCGACGCGGAGCAGGCCATAGACGCCGATCGGGAGCATCGCCCCCGACATCAGGGCGGAGACGTGGCTCGGCGCCGCCGGGTGGGCCCGCGGCAGCCAGACGTGCAGCGGCACGATCCCGGCCTTCGATCCGAACCCCAGCAGCGCCAGGAGGAAGACGACGTTGCGGAGGGCGGGCCCCGGAGACGACGACAGCGAGCGGATCGTCTCGAAACCATCCCCGCCGGCGCGGGCGGCGAGCAGGAAGAAGGCCGCCGCGATCAGCCCGAAGCCGGCGTGCGCCATGCCGGCGTACCAGCGACCGGCGGAAACGCTCTCGGCCTTCTCCCCGTCACCCACGACCAGGAGGTAGGAGGCCAGCGACATCGCCTCCCACGCGAACAGGAAGGCCAGGACGTTGGCGGCGCTCACCACCAGACTCATCGCCAGAAGGAAGAGGTTCAGCGTCGCCCCCGCCAGCCGTCCGGAGCGCGGCGCCGCCTTCCCGGGTGTGCCGGAGGGCGGCGCCTCCTCCTTCGTGTAGGCGTCGGCGTAAATCGCCGCCGGCACCGCCACGAGACCGATCAGGGCGAGAAAGAAAGCGCCGAGCGCGTCGAGACGGAAGGCGAGCCCGAGCGCCGGAACGGACGAGGGGAGGTCGAAGACCGCCGCCTTCCCGGAGCCGATCACGGAGAGAGCGGTCGCGAGGCCGAGGAGCGCGCCGGCCCCCGCCAGCGCCTGGGCGACACGGCGGCCCCGGTCACCCGGCAGGGCGATCGCCGCCGCGCTGCCGGCGAGATACGTGGTGATCATCGGGAGGAGGCCGATCATCGCGCGCCCGGCGGCTCAGTCTCTCCCAGGAAGTCGATCGAGCGCCTCGAGGATGCCGCGCAGGATGTCGGCCGGCTCGGGGGGGCAGCCGGGGATGAAGAGGTCGACCGGGATCACCGCGTCGACGCTGCCGGCGATGGCGTAACCGCCCCGGAAGACGCCGCAGGTGCGGGCACAGTCACCGACCGCGACCACCAGCTTCGGGTCGGGGGTCGCCTCCCAGGTCTTGCGCAGCGGCACCTCCATGTTGCGGGTCACCGGTCCCGTGACCAGCAGCATGTCGGCGTGGCGCGGCGAGGCGACGAAATGGATGCCGAAGCGCTCGCAATCGTAAAGAGGTGTCGGGAGGCCGGTGATCTCGATCTCGCAGCCGTTGCACGACCCGGCGTCCACCTCGCGGATGGCGAGGGCCCGCCCGATCAACCGGCGCGTCTTCTCCGCGATGGCGCGCGCCAGGACGCACGCTTCGTCCGAGCCGCCCGCCAGAGGCTCGGTCACGATTCCCGTGCGCCAGATTTTCGAGAGCAGGCTCGCCATCCCGCCGCCGCGCTCCTTCGCCCGAGACAAACGGGGCGCATTATCCGCCGCCGGAGGCTCTGGCGCAACCCGGAGAGTGTGGTGGGGATCGCCAGCGCGGCCCGCCGCCGCCCGCACGCCCGGACGACGTCAGACGATGAAGGAGACGACCGCCTGGGACTCGTCGTGGTGGATCTGGAAGTACTCGTGGAATCGCACCAGGACCAGGAGGCTGTAGATCTTCTCCGAGGGCATCAGGAGCTTGAGCTCGCCGCCCCTCTCGGCGACCCGCTTCCGGCAGGCCACCATCTCGCCCATGCCGCTGGAGTCGATCCAGCGGACATGCCTGAGATTGAGGACGAGGTTGTTGTGTCCGGTGTTGATGAGCCCCTTGACGGTGTCGCGCAGGGCGGTGTCGCCCACGCCCAGCTTGAGCTCGCCATCCAGGTCGAGGATCTGGACCCTGCCCGTGTCGCGCACCTTGATCCTCATGGCGCATCCTCCCCCTGGGTGGGACGGCCCGGCTGCCGCAACGGATGGCGAGGGATGACGGACGGAGCCCTCGAAAGCGACAATGCGGAGACGGCACCGGCCACGTGCGGGCATTCTCTCACTTCGGCGCCCCGCCGGTCAACCGCCCCCGGGATCTCGGGCCCCGAGACCGGGTGATTCCCTCATTCGTGATGACCGCACGCCGTGGCCGCCGGCGACCGCCACCCGCCCGGGTCTCCGGGGACGTATAACGGCAGAGGAGGCAAGAGGCTTATACTTCGAAGTCCACGAGTAGGATGCGCCGAAGCGAGGAGGACCCGATGGCGATCTCAGGACAACCCGATTTCCAGGCGGAGCTGCGCGACCGCCGGGCGCGCATCGAGACCGCCCTCGAGAGCGCCCCGGAGGCCGCGCACCTCAGGCAACTGCTGGAGGAGGTCGACGCGGCCCTGGTGAGGATCGACGGCGGCTCGTATGGGAAGTGCGAGAGCTGCCACGATGCGATCGAGGAGGACCGCCTGATGGTCGACCCGCTGATCCGCACCTGCCTCGACCACCTCAACACGGCGGAGCGCCGGGCCCTCGAGCGCGACCTCGACCTCGCGGCCCGGGTCCAGAACGGTCTCCTGCCGAAGCAGGATCTGCGTCTCGGCGGCTGGGAGGCCGCCTACCACTACGAGCCGGCGTCGCAAGTGAGCGGGGACTACTGCGACCTGGTCGCCTCGGACGGCGACGGCGGGGATCTCTTCTTCCTGATCGGAGACGTCTCGGGCAAGGGGGTGGCCGCCTCGATGCTCATGACCGGCCTGCGCGCCATCGTGCGCACCCTGGTCGGCACGGGTCTGCCGGTCAGCGGCCTGATGGAGCGCGCCAACCGTCTCTTCTGCGAGAGCCTCCCGTCGGCGCACTTCGCCACCCTGGTGTGCGGGCGTGCCGACCGCTCGGGGCGGGTGGAGATCTGCAATGCCGGCCACCCGCCGCCGCTCCTGGTGCGCCGCGGACGCGTCTTGGCCATCGAGGCAACCGGGCTGCCGCTCGGCCTCTTCTGCAGCGGCGGGTACCCGGTCGCGACGCACCACCTCGAGCCGGACGACGCGCTCCTGCTCTACACCGACGGCCTGAGCGAGGCGCGCAACCGCGCCCAGGCCGAGTACGGCGCCGAGCGCCTGGCGCGTCTGGCCGCGGAGCGGCACGCACTGGCTCCGAAGGCGCTGCTCCACGCCTGCCTGGACGACCTGGCCGCTTTCCGGGCCGGGTCGCCGAAGGGGGACGACCTGACCCTGATGGCGATCAGGCGCGCGCGGCGGGAGTAGGGTCGTCTCCAAGAGGATCGGGACGGCGCGCTCACGGCGGCGCCGGCCGCCGCACGGTGGGCGTCATCGTCAGTCGAAGTGGACCCGGACGAAGTGCCTCTTGCCGACCTTGATCAGGTAGGAGACGGCGGAGGAGGCGGGAACCTCCCGAGCCGGGTCGCTGACCCGGTCGCCGTCGAGCGAGACGCCCCCCTGCTCGATCAACCGCCGCGCCTCGCCGTTCGACTTCGCCAGGCCGAGGCTCACGAGAAGCTTCGGCACCCAGAGCGGCCGGGCGCTCCCGGGCAGGCGCACCTCCCGCACCTCCTCCGGCGCCTCCTTGCGGGCGAACACCTTCTCGAACTCGGCGGCGGCTTCGGCGGCGGCCGCCTCGCCGTGGTAGTCGGCCACGACGCGGCGCGCCAGGTCGGACTTCACCTGCTTCGGGTGCCGCTCGCCCGCTTCGACCCTTTGGCGCAGCGCGCCGATCTCGGCCAGCGACAGGTCGGTGCAGAGCTCCCAGTAGCGCCACATGAGGGCGTCGGTGATCGACATCAGCTTGCCGAAGATCTCGCGCGGCGGCTCGTTGATGCCGACGTAGTTGCCGAGCGACTTGCTCATCTTCTCGACGCCGTCGAGCCCCTCGAGGAGCGGCATCGTCAGGACCACCTGGGGCTCGAGGCCGTACTCGCGCATCACGTCGCGGCCGACGAGGAGGTTGAAGGTCTGGTCCGTGCCGCCCATCTCGACGTCGCATCCGAGCGCCACCGAGTCGTAGGCCTGGGCCAGCGGGTAGAGGAACTCGTGCAGGCCGATCGGCTGGTTTCCCTTGTAGCGGCGCGCGAAGTCGTCGCGCTCCAGGAGGCGCGCCACGGTGTACTTCGAGGCGAGGGTGATGAAGCCGGCGGCGCCGAGCCGGCCGAGCCAGCGGCTGTTGAAGTCGACGACGGTCTTCTTCGGGTGGAGGATCTTGAAGACCTGCCGCTTGTAGGTCTCGGCGTTCCTCCTCAACTGCTCGCGCGTCAGCACCGGCCGCGTCTTCGACTGCCCCGTCGGGTCACCGATCATCCCGGTGAAGTCGCCGATCAGGAAGACCACCCTGTGGCCCATGTCCTGGAAATGCTTCATCTTCCGGATCACGACCGTGTGCCCGAGGTGCAGGTCGGGGGCCGAGGGGTCGAACCCGACCTTGACGGTCAGCGGATGGCCGCTCGAGCGGGAGCGCTCCAGCTTGGCGAGCAGCTCCTCCTCACGGACGATGTCGACCGCCCCCTTGCGCAGGTAGTCGATCTGCTCCCGCGCCGGCAGGAAGGAGATCTTCGCCGCGCGCCGCCGCCCGCTCGTCTTGCGCCCCTCGGGCATCGCACCTCCGGAAAGGGGTTCATCGTACCCGCCGGCCGCCGCGATGTCCAGACGGCCGACCGTGGCGGATCTAGAGAAGCCCCTTCTCCTTCAGGCTGACGTAGCCGCGGTGGCTGACGATCAGATGATCGTACAGGCTGATCCCCATCAGCTCGCCGGCCCGGGAGATGGTGCGCGTGAACTCGACGTCGTCGCGGCTGGGGTCGAGGCTGCCGCTCGGGTGGTTGTGCACCAGGATGAAGGCCAGCGCTGAGTGGACGATGGCCGGCTGCAGGACCTCGCGCGGGTGGGTGCGCGTGGTGTTCAGGCTGCCGATCGACACCGTCTCGCGCAGGATCAGGCGGTTCTGGGCGTCGAGGTAGAGCGCGATCAGGTGCTCCTTGCGCGCCCGGCGCAGGTCGCGCACCAGGGCGTAGGCTTCGGCGGGAGAGGCGACGCGCGGCTCATCGGCGGGCGGCGCGAGGACCCGGCGCGCCAGCTCGAAAGCGGCCAGCATCTGCCCCCCCTTGACGCGCCCGACGCCGCGGTTGCCGGTCCCCTCCAGGAGGGAAAGACGGGGCAGCCCCGGAGCGCCGTATTTCGCCACCAGGTCCTCGGCGAGAGCCAGGACGTTGCACCCGCGGGTGCCGGTGCCGAGCAGCACCGCCAGAAGCTCGGCGTGGCTCATCCCCTGGACGCCGAAACGGAGCAGCTTCTCGCGCGGGCGCAGGACGGCGGCCGGCAGCTCGCGCAGGCGGCGCAGCCGGCGGGCCGGCTCGACGGCGGCGGGAGGCTCGGAGGGATAGGTCGGCTCGTCCACGCCCGGCGACAGGAGCAAGGGGCGTGCCGCCCCTCGAAAGCCGCCGCTCGCGGAGGATCGGCGCCTGAGCCGCGGGCCCGGTGTCCGCTCGCGGACGTTGTCCGCGACCGTCTTACCCGGCCTCCGGCCCCGCCGCGCCGAGGACGCGCCGCCCCACGATACGCAGCCTCCCTGAGAAGAACAGCGCGATGGCTCGGCTGTAGGCCCGGTGCTCCGTCTCGAGGATGCGCGCGGCGAGGCTCTCGGGCGTGTCGCCGTCGAGGACCGCCACCGGCTCCTGCAGGATGATCGGCCCGGTGTCGACCCCCTCGTCGACGAAATGGACGGTGCAGCCGGTCACCTTGACTCCGTAGGCCAGGGCCGCCTCCTGAGATCCCAATCCGGGAAAGGCCGGCAGGAGGGCGGGGTGGATGTTCAGAATCCTTCCCTTGAAGCGCCGCACGAACGCCGCCGAGAGGAGCCGCATGTACCCGGCCAGGCAGACGAGCGAGACCTCGCGCGCCTCCAGGGCCTCCGCCATCTTGCGGTCGTGGGCCGCGCGCGAGGCGGAGGCGCGGTGATCGACGACCAGGGTCTCCACCCCGCGGGAGCGCGCCGCCCGGAGCCCCGGCGCCTCCGGCTCGTTGCTGACCACGAGCACGACTTCGGCGTCGAGGTCCCCCGTCCGAATCCGGTCGAGGATCGCCACGAGATTCGAGCCGCGCCCGGAGATCAGGACACCGAGGCGGTTGGGAGACGATCCCCTGCGGCTTGTCACGGCGGCCTCCGGGCCGGGAGGGTCCCTTCAGTCGACGGCGGTCACGACCAGCGTGCGGAAAAAGTAGAAGCCGGCCGCCACGGCGCCGGCGAGCAGGCTCAACCCCAGATAAATCGCGGCCCGCTTCCCTCGCCGGCGCGCGGCCTGCGCCACGGTCACGGCCAGGAGCACGGCCGAGTTGACCCCGAAGAGGCCGCACAGCGCACCCAGGTAGAGGGCGTAGGCCTTCATCCCCGCGGCTCGTCCCGCCGGCCGACGCCGCTCGCGGGCGCCGGACGGCCGTCCGTCGGCGCGGGCGCTGGTGCTCCGGCGACCGCCGACTCGCGGTTGTAGATCACCTTGCGGCTGCCGCGCACGATCTCGCCGATGCGGAAGTGTTTCTCGCGCACCGCGTCGAGATGTCGCAGCACCTCGGTCTCGCGGTGCAGCGGGACGACCAGCACCATGCCGATCCCCATGTTGAAGGTGCGCAGCATCTCGTCCTCGGCGACCCGTCCCTCGCGCTGCAGGTATTGGAAGACCGGCGGGACGGGCCAGCTCCCCAGATCGAGGCGCGCCGAGACGCCGCGCGGAAGGATGCGCGGGATGTTGTCGGTGAACCCCCCGCCCGTGATGTGCGCCATCCCGTAGATGGCCCCGGTCGGGATCAGTCCGCGCAGGACCGGCAGGTACGACCGATGGACCTGGAGCAGCTCCTCGCCGACGCTGCGGCCGAGCTCCGGCAGCACGCTGTCGGTTTTCAAGGACCGCCTCTCGAAGAAGATCTTCCGTGCCAGCGAGTAGCCGTTGGTGTGCAGCCCCGAGGACGGCAGTCCTATGAGGATGTCGCCCGCCGCGATGCGCGAGCCGTCGATGACGTGCTCCTTCTCGACCACGCCGACGATGAATCCCGCCAGATCGTAATCCCCCGCCCGGTAGAGATCGGGCATCTCGGCGGTCTCGCCGCCGATGAGCGCGCAGCCGGCGTCGCGGCAGCCGCGCGCCAGCCCCGTGACCACATCGAGCATCAGCTCCGGCGCCAGCTTTCCCATGGCGATGTAATCGAGGAAGAAGAGCGGCACCGCCCCCTGCACCAGGATGTCGTTGATGCAGTGGTTCACCAGGTCCGTGCCGATGGTCCGATGGTTGCGGGTCTGCATGGCGATCTTCAGCTTGGTGCCGACGCCGTCGGTGCTGCTGACCAGGACCGGGTTGCGGTGCGGCCCGGCCGCCGCCAGCTCGAAGAGACCGCCGAACGAGCCGATGTCGGTCAGCACCCCCTTGCGGAAGGTGCCGCGCGCGATCAGGCGGACCCTCTGGAGCGCCCGCATCTTGGCATCGATGTCGACGCCGGCGTCCCTGTAGGTCAGGCCGCCCGTGGCAGGCGGCTTCGGCGCGGCGGACGGCTTCGCTCCGGCGGGCCCGGGCAGCGGCAGCCCCTTCTTCGGCGCCGGGCGCGCGGGGGGAAGCTGGCGGCGGCTCGGGCCTTTCGTGGTCTCGCTCATCGACACCTGTCCCAGGGTCTGGCCAAGTCGTTGTCCAAGCGACGGTTTTGGGCCGCGGATTATATCTCAGCCCGCCGCGTCCCTGTCAAACCGGACCGGCACCGTGGCCGACCCCTCGCCGCTCTTGCGGTGCCGTGTGGGGACCGGTATGATGCGATTCACCGTGCGCCCGGGTCGCGGCGTGTCGTTTTCACAGTGCGGTACCTGACCACAATCAAGGAGGTCCCGATGAAACGAACGGTGTTCCTCGGCCTGTTCCTGGTGCTCCTCGCCGCCTCCCCCGCCCTGGCGGGGATCGGCAAGGGGAATGGCGAGATCGGATTCGACGGCGGCTGGACCTGGTTCGACTCCTCGGTCACCGACCAGACCGGCGGCCACGGCGTCTTCCGCGGCGGCTACCATGTCACCGACCTCTTCCAGATTGAAGGGCAGGAGAACTGCTCCGTCGCAACCGACACCTCGCTCGGCTTCGATGTCGATATCACTCTGTGCGCCACCCTGGTCGACGGCGTCTTCAACTTCCACTCACAGAGCGGCAACGTGGTGCCCTATGTCCTCGTGGGAGTCGGCTCGGCCAAGCTCGAGTCCGACGCCGGCATTCTCGGCACTTCCAGCGACACCGGCTCGGCCTCGGTGCTGGCGGCCGGCAGCCGCTTCTTTTTCGGCCGGCACAAGAGAGCCGCGTTCCGTATCGAGCTGTCGAGCCTGACGGAGAAGACGTTCGACGAGACCTCCAGCCACACGAGCCTCGACTGGGGCTTTACCTGGAGGCTGGGAGCCGGCAAGTAGGGGGCGATTCCGCCGCCAATCGGCCGGGGGCGGCGCGGGGCTGGCAGCGGCCCTTCGGTCGGGCTTCTAGACGCTCAGGACGATCCGCCCGGTGACGCCGCGGTCGTAGAGGATCTGGTGCGCCTTCGCCACCTCGGCGAGCGGCATCACCTTCGAGACCACGGGCCGCACCTTCTTCTCGCTCACCAGCCGGAAGCTCTCCGACAGCTCCGCGGTCGTGGTCGCGAACGAGCCTCGGATCTCGAGCTCCTTCAGGATCACCAGCCCCGGCATGAAGGAGACCGGCCGCGTCTCGAGATTGCCGACGACGATCAGGCGACCGGCCGGCGCCAGGGAGCGCATCGCCTGGTCGAAGGTGAGGGCGCCGGTGATCTCCAGGACGACGTCGACGCCGCGGCCGCCGGTCGCCCGACGGACATGGGGCGCGAACCTCAGGTCCTGCGAGACGATCACCTCGTCGGCCCCCGCTTCCTTGAGGCTTTTCGCCTTGCCCGGCGAGGAGGTCACGGCGTAGACGCGCGCCCCGATCAAACGGCAGACCTGGATGGCGTGCAGGCCGACCCCCCCCGAGGCGCCGGTGATCAGCACCGTCTCGTCGAGCTGCACCCCGCCGCGCGTGCGCACCACGTGGATGGCGGTGCCGATCG